>CALWVX010000097.1 GCA_944385065.1 uncultured Oscillospiraceae bacterium
TCACCGGCAACAGCCCCGGCAACGACATGCGCTTCTACACCGAGCGGTGCGAGGCCATGCGCAACTTCGCCAACAAGATCTGGAACGCCAGCCGCTTTTTGATGATGAACCTGACCATCGACAGGTGTGAGCTGCCCGAGAAGCTGGAGCTGGAGGACCAGTGGATTTTGTCCAAGCTCAACCGCTGCATCCCCGAGGTCACCGAGAACATGGACCGCTTCGAGCTGGGGGTGGCCGCCCAGAAGATCTACGACTTCATCTGGGACGACTACTGCGACTGGTATATCGAGCTGACCAAGACGCGGCTTCAGGGAGAGGACGAGGACAGCAAGATCCGCTCACAGCAGGTGCTGTGCTATGTGCTGGTCCAGATGCTCAAGCTGCTCCACCCCTTCATGCCCTTCATCACCGAGGAGATCTGGCAGGCCCTGCCTCGGGAGGAGGGGGCGGCCGAGGACGGCTTCCTCATGCTCCAGCAGTGGCCCCAGCGGCGGGAGGACCTGGACTTCCCCGCCCAGGAGAAGGCCATGGAGCTCATCATGGACGCCATCCGCGCCGTGCGCACCCGCCGCAGCGAGATGAATGTGCCCCCCTCCAAGAAGGCCCACCTCACCGTGGCCGCCGCCGAGGAGGACACCTTCCGGCTGGGGGTGCCCTTCCTGAAAAAGCTGGCCTACGCCAGCGAGGTGGACTTCGTGCCTGTGGGCACCGCCCCCCAGGCGGGCTCGGTCACCGTGGTGACCCACGCCGCCCAGCTGTCCATGCCCCTGGCCGAGCTGGTGGACCTGGAGAAGGAGAAGGCCCGGATGGAGAAGGAGCACAAGAAGAACAGCGACGAGCTGCAGAAGCTCAACGCCAAGCTCCAGAACCCCGGCTTTGTGAACAAGGCCCCCGCCCACGTGGTCCAGGCGGAGCGGGAGCGGGCCGTCCAGCTCACCGAGCTGGTGGCCAAGCTGGAGGAACAGCTGAAGAACATGTGACGAAAAATCCGGCGGAGGATGGAACTCCGCCGGATTTTTTTGTTCCGACCCTTGACAGATGGGCCGTTTGGCCGTTTAATGGAAGCAGGAACGATCCAGACAGGGAGATGAGACATGATGGCAACCATTACACTGGGCGGGACCGGCCTGCGCATCGAGAAGAACGGCTTCGGCTGCCTGCCCATTCAGCGGGTCAGCGTGCAGCAGGCCGTCTATCTGCTGCACAAGGCGCTGGACGGGGGGATCAACTACTTCGACTCCGCCCGGAACTACACCGACAGCGAGGAGAAGGTGGGCCGCGCCTTCCGGGGGATGCGGGACAAGGTGGTGCTGGCCACCAAGAGCCACGCCCTCACCGGGGCGGAGCTGAAAAAGCACCTGGAGGAGAGCCTGCGCTGCCTGGGCACCGACTATATCGACGTGTACCAGTTCCACAATCCCCCCTTCTGCCCCCGCCCCGGGGGAGAGGACGGCCTGTACGACGCGGCCCTGGAGGCTCAGCGGGAGGGCAAGATCCGCTTTATCTCCCTGACCAACCACCGGCTGGGGGTGGCCCGGGAGGCGGTGGAGTCGGGGCTGTACGCCACTCTCCAGTTTCCCTACAGCTATCTGCGGGGGGAGCAGGAGCAGGAGCTGGTGGACCGGTGTCTGGCGGCGGGCATGGGCTTCATCGCCATGAAGGGGATGGCGGGCGGCCTGCTGCGGGACGGCCGGGTGGCCGCCGCCTGGATGGGGGAGCAGCCCGGCGTTGTGCCCATCTGGGGGGTGCAGAAGGAGGAGGAGCTGGACCAGTTCCTGTCCTGCGTCCCGGACACGCCCCCCCTCACCGACGGGGACCGGGCGGTCATCGCGCGGGACCGGGCGGAGCTGACCGGGGAGTTCTGCCGCTCCTGCGGCTACTGCATGCCCTGCCCGGCGGGCATCCAGATCAACCAGTGCGCCCGGATGGGGCTGATGCTCCGGCGGATGCGGGAGGAGGACTATCTCACCGAGTACTGGCAGCAGGAGATGAAGAAGATCGAGGGCTGTCTCCACTGCGGAAAGTGCGCCGCCAAATGCCCCTACGGTCTGGACACCCCCCGGCTGCTGGAGGACAACTACAAGACCTACTGGACCTATTTTGAGAAGTAAACGATCAGGGGACCTGAGCACATCGCTGTGCTCAGGTCCCCTGATGCTATCCCGCTGACGGCGGTTCGGGCCGCCGCCCCGCCGGGGCGGCGATCACTGGCCGTCCGCGCCGATCGTGCGGGTGATGATAGGCTTTCCGTCCTGATCCACCAGCACCGTGACGCCGCAGCCGGAGGTCATGTTGGAGGAGAGCAGCAGATAGTTCACGCCGGTCTCCGTGTCCACGATGATCTTCCGGACATTTGCGACCCCCTGGGAGTAGGTTTCGACAAAGCGTTCTTTTTCCATGTTCAGACTCCTTTCCGGGACGGGAGAGCCGCGGCTCCCCGGTCCGCCGGGACAGTATAGTATATTTTTTCCCGGATGTAAAGACGGGCCATGCCGAACGGCATGGCCCGCGGACTTTGTCCCGTTATCTGGTTTTGAAGGCGAAGAACCGCTGCCCGAAGTAGTTCAGAACCACGAACAGCCCCGAGCCCGCCAGCAGGGTCAGGTTGCCCTCCCACTGGGGGCTGAGGTCCATGCCGGCCAGCACCCACTCCATGATGGGCTGGGCCAGACCGTAGGCCAGCAGCCAGCAGACGGTGATGTTGAGCGCGAACCGCAGGACCACCCCGGCCCCCTTCTCCTGATTGCGGAAGGTGAAGTGCTTGTTGAGAAAGAAGCTGACCACGCTGCCCACAATGTAGTTGGCGGCCGAGGAGATCCACTCGCCGATCTCCCCCCAGGTGTGGAGCCCCGCCAGATTGTAGAGGCCGAACATGACCCCATAGCCCACCAGGGTGTTGATGCACCCCACGATGATAAACCGGAAGAAGGTGGGATCAAAGATCTTTTTCAGCTTGTTCCTCATGGGTCTGTCCCTCGCAGCGGTCGGCCACGATGTACCGGGGCCGGTCCTTGATTTCCTCATAGATTTTGGCGATGTAATAGCCGATGATGCCCAGACAGATCATCAGAATGCTGCCGATGAACAGCTGGAGCAGGATGACGGTGGTGAAGCCCTCCAGGGCCTGTCCGGTGACCTTCTGCCACAGCGACCAGATGCCCAGCACCACCGAGCACAGGAAGACCACCACCCCCAGCAGGGTGACGATCTGCAGCGGGGCGGCTGAGAAGGAGGTGATGTTGGTGACGGCGTAGCGGATCAGGCTGCGCAGGGACCACTTGGACTCCCCCTCCAGCCGGGGCTGCACCTCAAACTCCACCTGGGCGGTCTGAAAGCCGATCCAGGAGGACAACGCCCGGAAGAAGGCGTTCTTCTCCCGCATGGCCAGCAGGGTGTCCACCGCCCGGCGGTCCAGCAGCTTGAAGTCGGAGGCCCGGGACATGTCGATGCCGGTGGCATTGCTGATGATGGAGTAGAAGGTCTTGGCCGCCAGGGTGTGCAGGGGGCTCTCCTTGCCCCGGCTGGTCTTGACGCCCTCCACCACCTGATAGCCCTCCTGCCACAGCCGGTACATCTCCACGATCTTCTCCGGCGGGTGCTGCAGGTCGCAGTCCAGCACCACGGCGCAGTCCCCCCGGGCCTGGGCCAGACCGGCGAAGATGGCGGCCTCCTTGCCGAAGTTCCGGGAGAAGCGCACCCCCCGCACCTGGGGGAAGCGGGCGGTCTGGCCCTGAATGGCGGCCCAGGTGCCGTCCTTGGAGCCGTCGTCCACAAAGATGATCTCGTGGGGGATGGCCTCCCCCGCCAGCAGCCGGCCGATGACCTGGGCGGCCCGGGGGACCGAGGCCTCCTCGCAGTAGGCCGGAAGGACCACCGACAGCAGTCCCGTCTTTTGTTTCTCCTGCATGGGCTTATCTCCTGTTCTCGTATGCGATCTCATAGTCGGACTTGGGGGTGTACTCCTCCGCCATCCGCACCACCACCCGGCCGTCCAGCACCTGGACGCTGCCCTGGGCGGGGTAGAGGGGCATGGCCTGGAATTCCGGGGAGTCCGAGATGGCCAGCATGGTCTCCTCGCTCAGCTCGTCCGCCGGGAAATTGAGCCAGTCGCTGAGATAGGAGTACAGGTGCTTGTTCAGGGGGAGCACCGAGTTCAGCGGGACGCTGTAGTGGTCCACCTGGGCATAGCTGGGGATGTCCGAGACGATCTGGTCGGCGGGGACCGCCCCCACGATGGCGATCTCCATCCCCGGCTCGTACCCTTCGCAGCTCTCGATCCGGGTGAGCAGCCGGGTGGCGTAGCTCTCGGTGGCCCGGTGGGCCTGAGCCGAGGCGGTGTACAGCAGGTTGTTGGTGTTCAGGCAGAACAGCAGCAGGGCGGCACACCACACCGCCCCCGCGGGGGCGAGCAGGCGCCAGGGCGCGGCGGGCGCCGGCAGGCCGTCCGCCCGGTCCAGCACCAGCAGCACCAGCAGATAGACGGCCACAAAGGCGTACTTCATCAGGGGGGTGGGGGCGGAGTAGGGGCTGAGCACCTGCATGAAGTTCATCCCCAGAGGCAGCAGGGCCAGCAGGACCAGCCCTCCCGCCGGGCGCCACTTCTCCTTCCAGAGTCCCCGGCCGGAAAACACCGCCCACACAGCGCCCACTCCCATCCCCAGAGCCAGCAGATTGAGAATGGCGAAGGGGAGGGAGGCAAAGCCGTCGGCCGAGCCGGGGAGGAAGAAGAAGGCGATCACCTGCTTATAGGTCTCCACGATCAGACCGGGCAGCCGGGCAAAGGGGTAGCCCGCGCTGGCCGCGTCCATCCCCAGATAGGACAGCAGCTCCAGCCCCTTGACGGCCAGGAAAACGCGCAGGACGATGTAATACAGCACCGCCCCGGCGGCCAGATAGCTCACCAGCCGCAGCCCCAGCCGCAGCGTCCCCCGGAAGTCGGAGGCCGGGTCCAGCACGGCCCGGAACACCGTCAGCAGGGACAGGGCGATGGCCACCGCCGCATAGGCCTGATAGGTGCCCATGGACAGGGCCAGGGCGATCACCCCGAAGGGCCAGCCCAGGTTCCCCCGCCGGGCCAGCCAGACGGACCACACCGCCAGGAAAATGGCCAGACAGTAGGCCGAGGCGGTGAACAGATAGAGGAAGGTGTACCCCACGCAGGGGAACAGGGCCATGACCGCCCCCGCCAGGGCGGAGAGCAGGCGGCTGCGCAGCCCCAGCAGGTCGGTGGCCAGGGCGGCGGCCAGAGCCAGAAACAGCAGGGACATTAGGCCGATCACCGCCGGCATCTGGGTGAAGTTGTTCAGGGCCGAGGCGTAGTGGAGGAACCACCGGCCGGAGACGGTCATCTGCTGGGGGTCGAACACCCGGCTGAGCCCGTCGGAGTTGGGGATCAGGTTGGTAAAGGCGTAGATGTGGCACAGATAGCCGGCGATCAGACAGCTGAAGAAGGCCCAGCGCCGGGCGGGGGCGACGCCCCGCCACAGCCTGCGCCCCAGGGCGTCGATGGACATAACATCCCTCCCGGGCGGAATCGTTCCAAGACAGTTTACCCCTTATTATAAAATAAACGGCCCGATTTTGCAAGAGCGGGCCGTGATGAGCGGGAGACATTGGCGCGGTACGCGGAATGTGGTATCATGGCGGTGATTCATACTGTAACGTTTTGGCCCGGAGCGGGTTATTGGAGTGAAAGGGGGCTGCGGCGTGTGGATTTTGATCTGATCTATCAAACGTATTTCAGAGATGTTTACCTGTATGTGTGCAGCCTGTCCGCCGACGGGCATATCGCCGAGGAAATCACGCAGGAGGCGTTTGTAAGGGCATTAAAATCGTTGGATCGTTTTGACGGGAGGAAAGATATTCGGGCATGGCTGTTTACCATCGCAAAGAACACCTATTACACCCACTGCAGACGGCAGAAGCTGTTCCGGGAATCCGGGCCGCAGGCGGAATTGCCGGACCCGCAGCCCGACTTGACGGAAAGACTGGCAGATCAGGAGACGGCCTTTCGGATTCATCAATACCTGCATCAGATGAAAGAGCCGTATAAAGAGGTCTTCTCCCTGCGCGTATTCGGGGAACTGCCGTTTGAAAAGATCGCTGCCCTTTTTGGCAGAAGTCCGGGCTGGGCCCGCGTCGTCTTTTACCGGGCGAAAGTGCAGATCAGGGAATATATGATGGAGGTGCTGCGGGATGAGTGAAGTGACGTGTAATATAATCCGGGATATGCTTCCCCTGTATGTGGACGGGGTGGTGAGCGAGGATACGCGCAGCATGGTTGCGGAGCATTTGAAGAATTGCGCGGCGTGCCGCGGGAAGTATGAAATCATGAAGGGCAAGCTTGCGATTCCTGTGGAGCGGGATGTGCAGCCGCTGCGGAACTTCAAAAGGGCGTGGAACAGGAAAAAAATAACCCTGATCAGCGCCACAATTCTGATCACCGTCATGGCGTTGGCTGTGATGGGTGTGGTCTATACCTGGGTCAGCCTGCCCGATGGATTCGGAATGGGTCAGTTTGCCAGAGGCGTTCTGGTGACGGAGCTATCGGATGAGCCCTTCGCCGAGCTGTCTCCCACCGAGTTCTTTTTCCCAAACGGCAATCTGGACGCCGTCCTGGAGCATTTGGAGGGTCGCTCTGTGGTTTTTGAGGAGCAATTGGGGTCGGCTCTGTTTTTTACCTGTGAGGGGAGGCCGGTGAATGCCTCCCTGCAGGCGGTCACGGGATGGTACATGCTTTTGACGATCGAGGGGGGCGAACCGGCAGCCGGGCCGGACGCGCAGCGGTAGAATACCGGGCCGGGCGGGAGGAAACGGACGGCCGGGCTTGCCAAAGGATCAACCCTCTGGTATAATAGGTTGAAACAGAAGGAAAG
>CALWVX010000098.1 GCA_944385065.1 uncultured Oscillospiraceae bacterium
ATCACCCTGGAGAACGGGGAGGAAATCGTCATCCGCAACCTGCCCGAGGGCACCCGGTATGAGGTCATCCTCGAGACTCCCGACGGCTACACCTACACGGCCGACGGCGAGGAGGGCGTCATCCACACCGGCATGAACGAGGCGGAGTTCACCGCCGCCCGCACCGTCACTGTGGCCGATCCCAGCGTCACCGGCGTGGCCCGCTGGCTGAACACCTCCGATCACATGGCCTATCTCTCCGGCTATCCCGACAACACCTTCGGGCCCGACCGGAGCATGACCCGCGCCGAGGTGGCCCAGATGTTCTACGCCCTGCTGCAGGACAAGGACGTGGCCGTCACCCGCACCTTCTCCGACGTGCCCGCCGACGCCTGGTACGCCGCCGCCGTCAACACCCTGGCCTCCCTGGGCATGGTGTCCGGCGACGAGAACGGCAATTACCGGCCCAACGACCCCATCACCCGGGCGGAGTTCTGCGTCATCGCTCTGGCCTTCGCCTATGAGCCGGAGAACGCCTCCTGCTCCTTCACCGACGTGTCCTGGAGCGACTGGTTCTATCCCTATGTGGCCCAGGCGGCCAGCTACGGCTGGATCGGCGGCTACACCAACGGGGCCTTCGGTCCCAACGACCCCATCACCCGCGCCCAGGTGACCACCATTGTGAACAACATGCTGGGCCGCGCGGCGGACCGGGACTATGTGGACGACTACCAGGATGAGCTGGTTCAGTTCACCGACCTGAGCAGCAGCCACTGGGCCTACTACCAGATCATGGAGGCCACCAACGCCCACGACTACACCAAGCGCAGCGGGACGGAAAACTGGCGCTGACCCGCGCCCGATCTTCGGTCCCTCCCTCAGACTGGGAGCCCGCTTCCCACCGGGAAGCGGGCTCCCTTTTTCCATCTTTCGAGCAGTTCCTGCGGGGACGAAACGGGCTTCCTCCACACAGAGTTGGAAAAATTCAACAGAATGCCCTGATCAATTAATATTATAAATTGACTTTTTGCACGAATTCCGCTATGATGAAAAAATACTGATACCAAAATACCGATCCGCCTGACTGGAAGCAGGCGGCCCGACCTCCGCCTGTTGTCAGGCGAGTCTCTTTATTTTTCGGAACGCTCCGCCTCCTCCGGCGCCTCCGACGGGGCCCGGCAGCGCCGGCGGAACCGGCGGCGCATTCCGTACACACTGCAATGAAGGATGATGAAAGGAGCAACCCACATGAAGAAGACCAGCGTTCCCATCTACGGCACCAAAGAACAGACGCAGGCTCTCCTGGACTGGCTGGAGGAAAACCGAGAGATGCCCGGCGTGGCCCTCCCCGCCCTGCAGAAGGCCCAGGAGATCTACGGATATGTCCCCCGGGAGGTCCAGCAGATTATCGCCGACTTCCTGAACAAGCCGCTGACCGAGATTTACGGTGTCGCCACCTTCTACTCCCAGTTCAATCTGGAGCCCAAGGGGCGCAACCGCATCAGCGTCTGTCTGGGCACCGCCTGCTACATCAAGGGGAGCAACCGCATTTACCAGCTGCTCCAGGAGAAGCTGGGGGTGGAGGACGGCGGCTGCACCGCGGACGGCCGGTTCAGCCTGGACGCCTGCCGCTGCCTGGGCTGCTGCGGCATGGCCCCGGTGATGATGGTCAACGACGACGTATACGGAAATCTGACCGGCGAGGAGCTGGACGCGATTCTGGCCAAGTATCAGTAAGGAGGACAGGATGAAAAAGGTAGGGATGGATGCGGTGAAGATCCGAAGCGGCTCGGATCTGGAAAACATCCGCAGAAAGATGAATGACCGGACGGCGGGCTGCACCCGCATTGTAGTGGGGCTGGGTACCTGCGGCCAGGCGGCCGGCGCCCAGCAGGTATATGACGCCATCCGGCAGGAAATCGAGACGCTGCATCTGCAGGACGTGATTCTGGAGGCCACCGGCTGCGTGGGCATCTGCCAGTTTGAGCCGGTGGTGGAGGTGTACAGCCCGGACCATGTGCGGACCACCTATGTGCGTATGACGCCGGAGCGGGGCGCCCGCATGGTCCAGCAGCATATTCAGGGCGGCAATCCTCTGGCTGAGTTTACCATTGGCGCAGCCCAGAACAGGAGGTGACGGGGATGTATCGCAGCTATGTGATGGTATGCGGCGGACCCAACTGTGCCCTGTCGGTGGAAAAGCAGGGCAAGCTGGCTGAGGAATTTGAAATTCAGATCAAAATGGCCGGTCTCCGCAAGGAAGTCCAGGTTATGAAGGGCGGCTGTCTGGGGCTGTGCTCCAGCGGGCCCAACGTGGCCATTTTCCCGGAGGGAACTATCTACAGCCATGTGCAGACTCAGGACGTGGCGGAGATCGTCTCCGAGCACCTGCTGAAGGGGCGGCGGGTCTCCCGGCTGCTCTATGACGAAAACGAGGCCACCAGCACCCAGCGCAGTCTGGAAGAGACCGCTTTTTATCAGAAGCAGCTGCGCATCGCCCTGCGCAACTGCGGCGTCATTGATCCCCAGAACATTGACGAGTACATCGCCCGGGACGGCTACGCCGCCCTGGAGAAGGTACTGACCACCATGACCCCGGACCAGGTCATCGAAACGGTTCTGGCCTCCGGCCTGCGGGGCCGGGGCGGCGCGGGCTTCCCCACCGGCCTGAAGTGGAAATTTGCCAGCGGGAACCGGGGCAAGGTGCAGAAATATGTATGCTGCAACGCCGACGAGGGGGACCCGGGGGCCTTTATGGACCGCAGCGTGCTGGAGGGGGACCCCCACAGCGTCATCGAGGCCATGGCCATCGCCGGCTACGCCATCGGGGCCGACCACGGCTATGTGTATGTCCGGGCGGAGTACCCCATCGCGGTGAAGCACCTGCAGATCGCCCTGGATCAGGCCCGGAGCTACGGCCTGCTGGGAGAGAACATCTTCGGCAGCGGCTTCCACTTCGATCTGGAGATCAAGCTGGGCGCCGGCGCCTTCGTCTGCGGCGAGGAGACCGCCCTGATGACCTCCATTGAGGGCAAGCGGGGCGAGCCCCGCCCCCGCCCCCCCTTCCCGGCGGTGAAGGGACTGTTCCAGCAGCCCACCATCCTCAACAACGTGGAGACCTATGCCAACATCTGCCCCATCATCCTCAAGGGGGCGGAGTGGTTCTCCTCCATCGGCAGCGAGAAGAGCAAGGGCACCAAGGTGTTCGCCCTGGGGGGCAAAATCAAAAATACCGGTCTGGTGGAAGTCCCCATGGGCACCACCCTGCGCACCATTATTGAGGAGATCGGCGGCGGCATCCCCAACGGGAAGAAGTTCAAGGCCGCCCAGACCGGCGGCCCCTCCGGCGGCTGCATCCCCGCCGAGCACATCGACACCCCCATCGACTATGACAACCTGGCCTCCATCGGCACCATGATGGGCTCCGGCGGTCTGATCGTCATGGACGAGGACACCTGCATGGTGGACATCGCCAAATTCTTCCTGGAGTTCACCGTGGACGAGAGCTGCGGCAAGTGCACCCCCTGCCGGGTGGGCACCAAGCGCCTGCTGGAGCTGCTCAACAAGATCACCGAGGGCCGGGGCACCATGGAGGACCTGGACCGGATCGAGGAGCTGGCCTCCTTCATCAAGGAGAACAGCCTGTGCGGCCTTGGTCAGACCGCCCCCAACCCGGTGCTGTCCACCCTGCGGTACTTCCGGGACGAATATGTGGAGCACATCGAGCACAAGCACTGCCCGGCCGGGGTGTGCAAGGCTTTGCTCACCTACTCCATCGACCCGGTGAAGTGCAGGGGGTGCACCATCTGCGCCCAGAACTGCCCCGCCGGCGCCATCATCGGAAGCGCCAAAAACCCCCACAAGATTGACGTGAACAAGTGCATCAAGTGCGGCAGCTGTCTGGAGAAATGCCGCTTTGGGGCCATCCAGCGCGGGTGAGGGGAGGAGGAAGCCATATGAAAAATGTAAATGTGAACACCGTGGACATGGTGAACATCAAGATCAACGGCATCGCCTGCCGAGCGCCCGCGGGCTCCACCATTCTGGACGCGGCCCACTCCGCCGGCATCGCCATTCCCACCCTGTGCTATCTGAAAGAGCTCAACAGCATCGGCGCCTGCCGCATGTGCGTGGTGGAGGTGAAGGGGGTCAAGAATCTGGTGGCCTCCTGCGTCTACCCCATTGCAGAGGGGATGGAGATCTGGACCAACACCGAGCGGGTTCAGTCCTCCCGGCGCACCAACCTGAAGCTGATTTTGTCCATCCACAACCAGACCTGCCTCACCTGCAACCGCAGCGGCGTGTGCGAGCTCCAGCGGCTGTGCCGGGAGTACGGGGTGGACAATCAGATGGCCTTCGAGGGGGAGAAGATCGACTATCAGCCCGACGAGAGCGCGGTGCATATGGTGCGGGACAACTCCAAGTGCATCATGTGCCGCCGGTGCGAGGCGGTGTGCTCCCTGGCCCAGGGGGTGTCCTGCATCGGCTCGTCCGGGCGGGGCTTCGCCACCCATATCGGCCCCAGCTTCGACGCCCCTCTGAACACCACCCAGTGCATCCACTGCGGCCAGTGCATCATCGCCTGTCCCACCGGAGCCCTGTATGAGAAGGACAACACATCGGAGGTCTGGAACGCGATCAACTCTCCGGACAAATATGTGATCGTTCAGACCGCTCCCAGCGTCCGGGCGGGCCTGGGCGAGATGTTCAGCCTCCCCCTCGGCACCAATGTGGAGGGAAAAATGGTGGCCGCCCTGCGGCGCATGGGCTTTGACGGGGTATTCGACACCGACTTCGCCGCCGACCTGACCATCATGGAGGAGGCCAGCGAGTTCCTCCGCCGGGTGCAGGACGGGGGAAGTCTGCCCCTGATCACCAGCTGCTGCCCCGGATGGGTGAAGTTCTGCGAGACCTTCTTCCCCGACTTCATCCCCAATCTGTCCACCTGCAAAAGCCCCCAGCAGATGTTCGGGGCCATGGCCAAGACCTACTACGCCCAGAAGCTGGGGATCGACCCCCAGAAGCTGTTCGTCGTCTCGGTCATGCCCTGCACCGCCAAAAAGTTTGAGATCACCCGGGAGGACGAGTGCGGCGCCGGAGCGGGCATCCCCGATGTGGATGTGGCTCTGACCACCCGGGAGCTGGGGGCCATGATCCGCCGGGCGGGCCTGCTCTTTGAGGAGCTGCCCGAGGAGGAGTTTGACTCCGCCCTGGGCATCGCCACCGGCGCCGGACACATCTTCGGAGCCTCCGGCGGCGTGATGGAGGCCGCCCTGCGCACGGCGGCCGAGCTGCTCACCGGCAAGGAGCTGAAGAGCGTGGAGTTCACCGAGGTGCGGGGGGCCCACGGAATCAAAGAGGCCACCTATGAGATCGCCGGAAGGGAGATTCGGGTGTGCGCCCTCAGCGGCACCCAGAACGCCCGCCGGGTGCTGGAGGACATCCGCAGCGGAAAGCGGCGGTACGACTTCATCGAGATCATGGCCTGCCCCGGCGGCTGCGTCAACGGCGGCGGGCAGCCCCTCCAGCCCTCGGTGGTCCGCAACTTCCGCAGCGTGTCCGCCGTGCGGGCCCGCGCCCTCTATCAGGAGGACAGCAATATGCCCCTGCGGAAAAGCCACCTCAATCCCCTGATCCGGGAGGTGTACCAGAGCTTTCTGGAAAAGCCGGGCAGCGAGACGGCCCATCACCTGCTCCACACCACCTATGTCAATCGAAGCGGGCAGCCGTAAAGAATCGCTTTCATTTCCAGTCGGGCCGGCAGTCTCCCCGCCGATTTTCCCTTGTCTATTCCGCCGCGTCGGCATGAGGATCGGATGATGCTTGACTGCCTTCCCGTCCCGCGATCCCGTTTTCCGATATGGTTTGCTTTCTCCTTGCGTAATGTGCTGTGCTGCATACGACCGGGGACTGCAAACCATATCTTTTTTCCCAATCCCCCCGTTCCCTGTCCCATGCTTCCCCACATTTCTTTTCTGCCGCCGGGGAACTTTTTGAACGCCAAAGCGTCTATCTTTTCTGAGAGAGCAAACAAATTCCGCTGGTATATCAATGAGGTGGTTCTATGAAACGACTGTGTTCTCTTCTGCTGTGCGGCGCGCTGCTCGCCCCGCAGGCTTTTGCTGCGGACACTTCGTCCTGGCCCGGCTGGGCGGACGGCGCCCTGTCCTGGGCGGAGGAGGTATCAATCAGCCGGGAATTTTTGACCGCGCCGGAGGCGGCGGTTACACGGGAAATGGCCGCCCAGCTGCTCTATGAGGCGGCAGGCCGACCCGCCGTATCCGGTTCCTGCCCCTTCACGGACGTGTCCGGAGAGGCCGCCGCCGCGGTATCCTGGGCGGCGGAACAGGGGTATCTGTCCGGGGTCGGCGGCGGCCTCTATGAACCGGACCACCTTGTGACCCGGCAGGAATTTGCCGCCATGCTCTGGCGGCAGGGCGGTTCTTCCGCCGTGCCCACCCAGGGTCTGGCGGAATTTCAGGACGCCGGCTCCACGGCGGAGTGGGCCCGCGTCCCCATGCTCTGGTGTCTTCAAACCGGAATTTTAAGCGGCCGAAGCTCCAGCCAGCTGGCCCCGGCGGACACGATCACTGTGGCTGAGGCCCTGGTGATGCTGGAACAGGCGCAGACCCTGCCTGATGTGACGAACCTCCGCGCGGATCTGGCCGCCCTGACCCGCTCCCCCCGCCCCATCGGCTCTCAGGGGGAGCAGGACGCCGTCCAGTATTTGCAGGAGCGGTTCGAGGAGATGGGGTATGCCGTCACCCTCCAGCCCTATACGGACAGCCAGGGCCGCTCCGGGCA
>CALWVX010000099.1 GCA_944385065.1 uncultured Oscillospiraceae bacterium
GAGCCGGCCAGCCAGCCGGCGTGGCGGCCCATGATCTCGATGACGGTGATCATGCCGGTGTCGTACACATGGGCGTCCTGCCACACCTCGGCGCAGGAGGTGGCGATGTACTTGGCGGCGGAGGCGAAGCCGGGGCAGTGGTCGGTGCCGTTCAGGTCGTTGTCGATGGTCTTGGGCACGCCCATGATGCGGCACTCATAGCCCACCTTCTGCATGTACTTGGAGATCTTGTTGCAGGTGTCCATGGAGTCGTTGCCGCCGTTGTAGAAGAAGTAGCGGACGTTGTATTTCTTGAAAATTTCCAGGATGCGCTGATAGTCGGTGTCATCCACATCGGGGTCGGCCAGCTTATACCGGCAGGAACCCAGGGCAGAGGAGGGGGTATACTGCAGCAGGTCCAGTTCCTTGGGATCCTCCTGTCCCATGTCGTACAGCTTGTCCTCCAGGACTCCCTTGATGCCGTGAGCAGCTCCCAGGACACGGGTGATGCACTCGGACTTCAGGGCGGTCTGAATGACTCCCTGGGCGCTGGCGTTGATGACTGCGGTGGGGCCGCCGGACTGGCCGATGATACAGGCTCCGGTGAGTTTCTCCATGATAAATTCCTCCTCAAACAGCATAGAAATAACGGGGAAAAAAGAACGCTTATGAAGACTTTTTTAATATAACATGTCCACTTGTAATTATCAACCATCAATGGTACAATAAGACTTGCCAAAATAATAAGAGGAGATGGTCATTATGCCATTGGTCACCACTACCGAAATGTTCAAGAAGGCCTACGACGGCGGGTACGCCATCGGCGCGTTCAACGTGAACAACATGGAGATCGTCCAGGGCATCACCGAGGCCGCCAAAGAGGTTAATGCCCCCCTGATCCTCCAGGTCTCCAAGGGTGCCCGCGCCTATGCCAACCATACCTACCTGGTGAAGCTGGTGGAGGCCGCCATCATCGAGACCGGCCTGCCCATCTGCCTGCACCTGGACCACGGCGACAGCTTTGAGACCTGCAAGTCCTGCATCGACGGCGGCTTCACCTCCGTGATGATCGACGCCTCCTCCAAGCCCTTCGCCGAGAACATCGAGATCACCAAGAAGGTGGTGGAGTACGCCCACGACCACGGCGTGGTGGTAGAGGCCGAGCTGGGCGCTCTGGCCGGCATCGAGGACGACGTGAAGGTGTCCGCCGAGGAGTCCCACTATACCAAGCCCGAGGAAGTGGAGGAGTTTGTCTCCAAGACCGGCTGTGACTCTCTGGCCATCGCCATCGGCACCAGCCACGGCGCCTATAAGTTCACCGCCGCTCAGTGCACCCGCAATGAGAAGGGCGAGCTGGTTCCCCCTCCGCTGCGCTTCGACATTCTGGATGAGGTCTCCAAGCGCCTGCCCGGATTCCCCATCGTGCTCCACGGCTCTTCCTCCGTGCCTCAGAACTTCGTGAAGATGATCAACGAGAACGGCGGCAAGATGCCCGACGCCGTGGGCATCCCGGAGGAGCAGCTGCGTCAGGCCGCCCGCGGCGCGGTGTGCAAGATCAACATCGACTCCGACCTGCGTCTGGCCATGACCGGCACCATCCGTCAGTTCTTCACCGAGCACCCCGACAAGTTCGACCCCCGCGAGTACCTCAAGCCCGCCCGGGCCGCCATCAAGGAGCTGGTCAAGCACAAGCTCACCGACGTGCTGGGCTGCGACGGCAAAGCCTGATTTTCCGCCTTCACTTTTTAAAAGGAGCACCGAACAGGTGCTCCTTTTCTTTGTTCCAATGACAGCTTTTCCAAGGAAAACCGGGCTCTGATTCTCTCGGCGCTCTCTCCTGCCGCATAAGATGGGGGGAGAAAGGGGGAGAGAGGCTGTGCCGGAGCTGTTTCCTTATCGCAGGGCCGAAGCAGTGGAATACGCCCACCGCTGGGCCTATGGGAGAAATCCAGCCTATGATGATTTTGAAGCCTTGGGCGGTGACTGCACTAATTTTGCGTCCCAATGTCTGTACGCCGGGGCCGGAGTGATGAATTTCACGCCCACCTTTGGCTGGTACTATCGCTCCCTGTCGGACCGGGCCCCTGCCTGGACCGGGGTGGAGTACCTGTTTCGTTTTCTGACTCGCCGTGAGCGGAGTCCGGGCCCTGTTGCCGTCCTGAGCAGCCTGGAGGATCTGCGCCCCGGAGATTTGGTTCAGCTGAGTTTCACCTCCGGGGCGTTCACACACTGTCCAGTCGTCATTGAAACAGGGGAGAGGGGAGCGCCGGAGACACTTCTTCTGGCCGCCCACAGCCAGGATGCCAATCTGCGTCCCCTGGCTTCCTACCCATACCGACAGGTGAGAGGCCTTCATATTCTGGGAGTGACAAGGGTTTGAAACAGAGGAGGGCGGCTCGCACAACACTGTGCGGGCCGCCCTCCTCTTTCTTTCAAGTTTTCTCCGCCTGGGCGTAAAGCGATCCGACGCCGCCGGTGTGCAGAAAGCAGACGCTGCCGTTTTCCGCGCCGCGGCGCAGCTCTTCCACCATACAGGCCAGCACCTTGCTGGTATACACATGGTCGGATAAGATCCCCTCCAGACGAGCCAGCATCAAAACAGCCGCCTCGCTCTCCTGGGTCGGAACACCCCACCCGTCCCCGCGAAACTCATCCGTAAGCCGACACAACTGTTCCAGGTTCGGCGGGGCGGGGCAGTCCAGGATGGCTGCGCTGGCCGCCATTGTCTCCTGGATGGCGCGCTCAGCCCGTTCTCTGTCGTGCTCCACACTGACCGCCACAATGCGGAAAGGCATCCCGTACAGCCAGTTGCCCAGGGCCAATCCTGCCGCCACGCCGCCGTTGCCCACCGGGGCATAGATGGTCAGCGGTCCAAGGTTCAGCTCTCTGCACTGTCGGACCAATTCCGGGATGGCACTGACGTAGCCCAGAGCCCCCAGTCCGGTCGTCCCTCCGTTTTCAATGATATAGGGCCGGCGGCCTCTTGCGCGCAGCCGCATGACAAGTTCTTCTGCTTGCCTATTGCGTTCGGCCTGAGAAACCCGTCCCATATAATGGACCCTCGCGCCCAGCAGCTGATTCAGCAGCAGATTTCCCGTCAGCTGGTCCGGACATTCCCCGTTCACGACCACTTCGCATTCCAGCCCCAGCCTGGCGCAGGCTGCGGCAGTCAAAGCGCACAGATTGGATTGTGGGGGACCGGAGACAACCACAAGATCACAGTGCTGATCCAGGCATTGCGCCAGGAGAAATTCCAGATTGCGTGTCTTGTTGCCCCCTGGGCCAAGGCCGGTCAGATCATCTCGTTTGATCCAGATGCCCGGGCGGCGGAGTACCCGCTCCATATGCTCCATGGGGTGCAGGGGAGTGGGGTGAATGCCCAGACTGATCCGGGGGACGGAAGACAGATAATCGCGCGTCTCCATACCGGGATACCTCCTGTTCTGTCAAGCTGTTGTCATTATAAGGGACAGGCCTCCCGGCCGGCAACTCTGAAAGTTTCCTAAACTGTCGAAATAAAGTTTAAACATTTTCCATAAGGGATTTCTTTTCGAACTGATATTTTCAGGAAAATTGCAGAAAAGGAAAAGTTGGGTTTTACCCTTGTGATTTGTTACAAAATTATTTGTATAGAAAATAAATTTGAGAAATGATGTTGACAAATAGTTTGCGGGCCATTAAAATTTTAGTATCAAAATGAACAAAAACCAGAGGTCCAAAACGGATGAATTTGGAGGTTGTTTATGGATTTCACACTGAGCAAGTCGCACCTGCTCCAGCAGGAACTCTTCCGCAGGTTTGCTGAAAACGAGATTCGTCCTCTGGCCAGAGAGATGGATGAGACCGAACAGTATAATATGGAGCTGCTGGCCAAGCTCCAGCGGTACGGATTCTTTGGAATCCCCTATGAAAAGGAGTACGGCGGAGCGGGGAGCGACACCCTGGCCTATACGCTCTGCATGGAAGAGGTGAGCAAGCAGGATGCCAGCACCGGGATTACCATTTCGGTTCACACCTCGCTGTGCTGCTCCTGCATCCACGACTTCGGCACGGAGGAGCAGAAGCGGAAATATCTGACTCCGCTGATCAACGGCAGCAAGATCGGCTGTTACGGGCTGACAGAGCCCAATGCGGGTAGCGATGCCGCCGGGCAGCAGACGGTGGCGGTTCGGGACGGGGACGACTATGTGATCACCGGCTCCAAAGTGTTCACCACCAACAGCGGATTTGCCGACACCTTCGTCATGTTTGCCCTGACCGACCGGGCTCTGGGCACCAAGAGTATGACCGCCTTCATTGTGGAACGGGACACGCCTGGCCTGACAGTCAGCGCCGACATTCCCCGCATGGGCATTCGGGCTGCCAGCAACTGCGTGGTTACCTATGACCATGTTAGAGTCCCCGCCAGCAACATGCTGGGCAAGGAGGGACAGGGCTTCAAAATCGCCATGAAGGCCCTGGACGGCGGCCGGATCGGCATCGCCGCGCAGTCTGTGGGCATCGCCCAGGGCGCGCTGAACGAGGCCGTCAAATATGTGAAGGAGCGCAAGCAGTTCGGCCGGCCCATTGCCGCCTTCCAGAACACCCAGTTCAAGCTGGCTGAGATGCAGACAAAAATTGACGCCGCCCGGCTGATGACCTGGCGGGCCGCCGTCGCCAAGGACAACCACGAAAATTACTCGGTCTATGCGGCCATGGCCAAGCTGACCGCCTCCGAAGTGGCCAACGAGGTTACCCGCGGCTGCGTTCAGCTTCTGGGCGGCTACGGCTTTACCCGGGAATATCCGGTGGAGCGCATGATGCGCGACGCCAAGATCACAGAAATCTACGAGGGCACTTCGGAAGTCATGAAGATCGTGATCTCCGGCTCCATGAAACTGAAATAAGGAGGGGCGCTGAATATGAAGATTGTTGTCTGTATCAAGCAGGTGCCCGACACGGCGGAAGTGAAGCTGGACCCCAAGACCAATACGCTGATCCGGGACGGGGTTCCCAGCATCATCAACCACGACGACAAATCCGGCCTGGAGATTGCCCTGAGGCTGCGGGACCAGGTGGGCGGCACGGTTACGGTGGTGTGTATGGGTCCTCCTCAGGCCGATGTGGCTCTGCGGGAGGCGCTGGCCATGGGCTGCGACAAGGCGGTTCTGGTCAGCGGACGGGAATTCGGCGGTTCGGATACCTACGCCACCGCCACCATTCTGGGCGCCGCCCTGCGGAAAATCGGGTATGATCTGGTGATCACCGGACGGCAGGCCATCGACGGGGATACCGCCCAGGTGGGTCCCCAGATCGCCGAACAGCTGGGGATTCCCCAGGTCAGCTATGCCGAGGAAGTGCAGATCCAGGGGGACCACGTGATTGTCAAGCGGCAGTTTGAGGATCAGTACCATATCCTCAAGGTTCAGCTTCCCTGTCTGATCACCGCACTGAGCGAGCTGGCCGAGCCCCGGTACATGAGCGTGGGCGGCATTGTGGACGCCTACGAGCAGGAGGTCCAGGTTCTCGGCTTTGACGACCTGAAAGACGGCCTGAATCCGGAGTGGATCGGCTTGAGCGGTTCGCCCACCAATGTGCGTCAGTCCTTCACCAAACAGCCCAAGACCGGCGGAGAGGTTCTGTCCGGCCTATCCGCAGACGAGGCGGTGGAGGCCATCATGGCCAAGCTGATTCAGCGCCACATTATTTGAGGAGGGACAGCCATGAGCAAAGGAATTTTTGTTGCAATCGAACAGCGCGGCGGCATTGTTCAGAAAGTGAGCATTGAGCTGCTGGGAGAGGCGCGGCGGCTGTCCGGTCAGCTGGGAGAGGATGTCACCGCAGTTTTGATGGGCAGCGGCGTGTCCCACCTGTCCGAGATGCTGATCCAGTATGGCGCCGACCATGTGCTGGTGGTGGACCATCCGGTGCTGGAGCACTATACCACCGAGCCCTATACCAAGGCCATGACCCATGTGATCCATACTTATGACCCCAACATCGTGCTGTTCGGCGCGACCAGCATTGGGCGTGATCTGGCTCCCAGAGTGGCCAGCCGGATTCACACCGGTCTGACTGCGGACTGTACCAGTTTGGCCATTGAAGAGGAATCCAAGCTTCTGCTGATGACTCGTCCGGCATTTGGCGGAAATATCATGGCCACCATCGTCTGCAAGGACTACCGCCCCCAGATGGCCACGGTCCGTCCCGGCGTCATGCCTCTGCCAGAGAAGGACAGCCGCCGGAGCGGCTCTGTGGAGCAGGTGGACGCCGGGCTTTCCATGGAAGACAGAAATGTGGAGATTCTGGAGATCGGCAAGAGTGAAAAGAAGCAGGTGGACATCACCGAGTCCAAGATCCTGATCTCCGGCGGACGGGGCGTGGGCGGGCCCGATGGCTTCCAGCCTCTGCGGGAACTGGCCGATGTTCTGGGCGGAGAGGTCTCCGCCTCTCGTGTGGCAGTGGACAGCGGCTGGATTGAGAAGGACCGACAGGTAGGACAGACCGGAAAGACGGTCCGGCCCAACCTGTATCTGGCGTGCGGTATCTCGGGCGCCATCCAGCATCAGGCCGGCATGGAGAACTCTGAGTGCATCATCGCCATCAACCTGGACGAGGGTGCGCCCATGATGAAGCTGGCCGACCTGGGCGTGGTAGGCGATTTGGCTGTGATTATCCCCAAACTGACTCAGGCCATTCAGGATTACAAGGCCAGTCAGACGGTTGAATAACGATTTTTCTCTCTCATTTCTCTCTTGACTGCCGGGCGGCGTTCCTGCCGCCGCCCGGCAGCCG
>CALWVX010000100.1 GCA_944385065.1 uncultured Oscillospiraceae bacterium
ACAAAGCTTGCTCCGACGTGGTCCGAGTGGCGGGATTTGAACCCACGGTCTCTTGGACCCGAACCAAGCGCGATACCAAGCTTCGCCACACCCGGATAGTTAGCTTTATCATTATAGTGATTTTCCTGCACTCTGTCAAGTGGAATATTCCCCGTCCACAGAAAATATACTGATACCACTTGAAAATGGACAGGGAGGGGCGTGCCATGTACGAGCAGAGGGCGCGGGCCGCAGGAAGAGCGGGAGGGACCGCCGGACGTGGGGCGGGGAATCACAGGAGCCGCCGGCAGTCCGGCGGAGGACGGGAGCGAGTGTTGCTGGGGCAGCTTGTTGTTTGCCTGGCCCTGTTTCTCACAGTTTTTTTGGGCAGAGGGATTTTTCCCGGCCGGATGGTCCAGATGGGAGAAGAAGTGAGGGAAGTGATCTCCTCAGATTTTGATTTTCGGGAAGCGCTGGCAGAACTGGGCGGTTCCTTGGCGCAGGGGGACACAGTTTGGTCGGACCTGGGGGAATTTTGTGTTCAGGTCTTTGGACCGCAGGAGGAGCCGGCCCAATCTGTGTCCCTGCTCACGCCGCCGGAGCCGCAGTCGATTCTGTCGGAGGAACTGTCTTTCCTCGGCGGCTATCCAGACGCATTGTCAAGGACAGAACATTATATGAAAGGAGAGCGGCTGGGTGTAACACTTACTGCTGTCCCCGCAGAAGAACAGGCGGAGCAGACAGCGGCAGAGCCAGAGCCGGAAGCTCTGCCCGCCGGAGCGGTGATCCAGATTTCTGATTACGACGGGCCCGCTCTGCCGGACAATTACACGATGGACCGCCTGTCACTGGGAACGCTGGAGACGATGGCTCCGATCACTGGGCGGCTGACCTCGGGATATGGCTATCGGACCGACCCTGTCAACGGAGCAGAGGGGGATTTCCACGGCGGAGTGGACATTGCCGGCAGCGAGGGAAGCCCGATTGCCGCTTTTGCAGATGGAGTGGTGGAATATACGGGAGAGGACAATTCTTATGGGCTCTATTTTCAGATTGACCACGGCAATGGAGTCAAGTCCTTCTATGCCCATTGCAGTGAGGTGCTGGTCAGAAAGGGGCAGTCGGTGTCCAGGGGGGATACGGTGGCTCTGGTGGGGTCCACGGGGAATGTCACCGGGCCGCACTTGCACCTGGAGCTGAAATACGGAAGCATGCACCTGAATCCGGCCTACTATGTGGAATTCGCCGCAGACTGATGCGGTGGGGCCGGGTGGAGGCCACCGGCGGTTTCTTTCTGCTGGTGGCCTGGATGAACTATTGGGACAGCCAGGGATTGGTGCCCATGGCGCTGCTGGCCTGTACCCTTCATGAGCTGGGACATTTGGGAATGATCCGGGCGGTGGGAGGGCGGGTGCGGCTGATCCGACTGACGGCTGTGGGGGCGGAGATGGCGGTAGATCGCCCGCTGGGATATTGGCAGGAGGGCGCGGCCGCCCTGGCCGGGCCGGGAGTCAACCTGCTGCTGGCGCTGGTGTTCTGCTGCTGGTCATGGGGAAGAACCTTCGCCGGGCTGAATCTGGCGCTGGCAATTTTTAATCTGATCCCCATCGGCAGTCTGGATGGCGGAAGAACCCTGTACTGTGCGCTGTCCCTCCTGACCGGACCGGACTGGGCCCGGCGAATGGGTGAGACGTTGGACCTGATCTGTGCCGGTGCTCTGCTGGGGATGGGGGTGCTGTTGGCCGGAACAGTGGGAAATATTACCATGCTGTTGGCGGCCTTGTGGATAATTGGTATGATTTTCCGGGGAAAATCTCATCATTCACCAGCGATTAGGACTTGTCACCAGGGGAGAAAACCGGTAAAATTAAAGGTACGCTTATGAACGACCTGGAGGGGAAGGCCCATGAACCGTACCTTGGAGCAAATCCTGCCGAGAGTGCAGAAGCCGGCCCGGTACACCGGAGGAGAATACAATGCAGTGGTCAAGGACCGCCGGGAAGTAGAGGTCCGATATGCCTTATGCTTTCCGGATACTTATGAGATCGGCATGTCCAACCTGGGCTGCCGAATTCTATACGGAGTGATGAATCAGGAGCCCGGGGTGTGGTGCGAGCGGTGCTATGCTCCCTGGGGGGATATGGAGGAGGAGATGCGCCGGGAGGGACTGCTCCTCTATGGACTGGAGAGCGGGGACCCCATCTCCGACTTTGACATCATCGGCTTCTCTCTGGGGTATGAGATGGCCTATACCAATGTGCTCAATATGCTGGATCTGGCCGGCCTGCCTCTGCGGTCGGCCGACCGGCCCGAGCTGTCCCCCATTGTGGCAGCGGGGGGCACCTGCGCCTATAACCCGGAGCCCCTGGCCCCCTTTGTGGACTTTTTTGTTCTGGGAGAGGGGGAGGAGGTCACGCTGGAGTACATCCGCCTCTATCGGCAGGCCCGGGAGGAGGGCTGGTCCAAGGAGGAGTTTTTGCAGGAGGCTGCTCAGATTGAGGGAATCTATGTCCCCTCCTTCTATGAACCCATCTACAACCCGGACGGCACTCTGGCCGAAATGCGGGTCAAGGAGGGTTCCGGCGCCCATGAGACGGTGCGCAAGCGCATCGTGGAGGATTTCGATCACAGCTATTTTCCGGTAAAGACCATTATCCCCTCCACCGAGATCGTCCATGACCGGGTGATGCTGGAGCTGTTCCGGGGCTGCATCCGGGGCTGCCGGTTCTGTCAGGCGGGGTATGTCTACCGCCCGGTGCGGAACCGGAACCCGGAGCTCCTGGCCCAGTACGGAAAGGCCGCCTGTGAGGACTCGGGCTATCAGGAGATGACTCTGTCCAGCCTGTCCTCCACCGACTACCCCTGTCTGCTGGAGCTGTGCGACGACCTGCTGGACTACTGCGCTCCCCGGGACATTGGGGTGTCTCTGCCATCTCTGCGGGCGGATACCTTCTCCATGAACCTGATGGAGCGGCTCCAGCGGGTGCGCAAAGGCGGATTGACCTTCGCCCCCGAGGCGGGCACCCAGCGGCTGCGGGACGCCATCAACAAGAATCTGAAGGAGGAGGACCTGCTGCAGTCGGTGCGCACCGCCTTTGCTGGGGGCTGGAGCGGAGTCAAGCTGTACTTCATGCTGGGGCTGCCCACCGAGACAGACGAGGACGTGCAGGGAATTGCCGATCTGGCCCGAAAGGTCTATTTTGCCTGGCGGGAGACCACCCCCAACCCGGCCCGGGGGGTTCGGATCACGGTGTCCACCTCCTGGTTTGTTCCAAAGCCCCATACCGCCTTCCAGTGGGAGGCCCAGATCACCCGGGAGGAGTACCAGCGCCGGGTGGATCTGCTGCGGGATGAGCTGAAACGGGACAAGTCCATCACCTACAACTGGCACGATCCGGAGACCAGCTATCTGGAGGCGATTTTCTCCCGGGGAGACCGGAGATTGGCCGATGTGCTGGAGTGGGCCTGGGAGCATGGGGCCAAAATGGACTCCTGGAGCGAATATTTTGATTTTCAGCGGTGGATGGACGCCCTGGCCGCCTGCGGCCTGGACGGGGACTTCTACGCCCACCGGGAGCGGAAGCGGAACGAGGTATTTCCCTGGTGCCGTATCGATCCCATGGTTACCCCCGCCTTTCTGTGGCGGGAGCGGGAACAGTGCTACGCCTCCCAGACCACGCCGGACTGCCGCAGCCGGTGTTCCGGCTGCGGAGCCAACCGCCTGCTGAAAGGAGGGGTGTGCAATGGCTGACCGCCTGCTGTTTTCCAAAACCGGCCGGGCAAAATATATTTCTCATCTGGACCTGATGCGCACCTTTCAGCGGGCCTTTGCCCGGGCGAAGATTCCCATCAAGCACACGGAGGGGTTTCACCCCCATCCCTTTGTCTCCATTGCGCTGCCTCTGTCGGTGGGCTATTCCAGCGAGTGCGAGATCCTGGAGTTTGACCTGCTGGAGAGGACAAGCCATGGGGAGGTCCCGGAGCGGCTCACCGCCGCCATGCCCGAGGGCATTGTGGTGCGGGAGTGCTATCCCGCCCAGCGCAAGCTGAAGGAACTGGCTTATCTCAACTATATCATGAATTTCGACTATCCCGAGGGCCGTCCCCAGGAGAGCGAGCCCGCCATGGAGGAGCTGCTGGGCCGGGAGAGTTTGGTGATTCAGAAGAAATCCAACAAGGCCCAAAAGGGCTATACCGAGGTGGATCTGATTCCCCTGATCCGCTCCTGGCGGGTGGAGTGCCAGAGCGACACCATGACGGTGGACCTGGTGCTTTCCGCTCAGAATCCGGGCCTGAATCCGGAGCTGATCCGGGCGGCCTTCTGTCAGTCCTATCCGGACCTGGCGCCGGACTTTGTGACCTTCCACCGCCGGGCGGCTCTGGATGCCGAGGGCGGACTCTTTCGATAAGCGTGGATTCCAAACACGGACACGAAAAATCCATCTTACAGGGAGTGCCTCGAAAATTTCGTGCATCTTAACTTGAAAAGCAGCTCTCCACTTTCATAAAAGTGGAGAGCTGCTTTTTCGACAGTCTCATGCGGCCTCTCTGGAAATTTTCCTGGGGAAACCGCGCCGTTCGGATTCCCATTCTGGGGCAGGGGAGGCCCGGACCTGATTGACCTCAGGTCTGCTTTTTTAAGATGCGCTGGAGGGAGGCGGGGTCCAGCAGATTAACCGTTTCAAAGCGGCCGCAGTAAAACACGGCATAGTTGTTGAATACACAGGGCAGCGCTTTGGCCTGTTCCAGAGTGTCCACCTGGATCAGGCGGAGTGGAATCCGGGCTTCCTCACAAAACCGGCGGACGTTCTCAATGCTCTGGAGGATAAAGGGGCACTGAAAGTCGTAGTAAATGGTGAGGGTCTCGTCGGGAATCACGCCCCGCTTGGCGCCGGCGGAGAAGGAAGGGAGGGTGCCGTCAAAGGAGAGAGCCAGGAGATCATAGCCGTAATCGGTGGTATCCACCACCTCAAATCCGAATTTTTTGGCAAAGGACTGATCGGAAAGCCACGCTTTCTGCTTCTGCGCGCCCAGCATACACAGACCGGATTTCCCCTGGGCTTTGGCGTCGGCCAGGCAGGATTCCAGCAGCGCTCTGGCATATCCCTTTCCGCGGTATTCTCCCAGGACCCACAGACAGTAGAGATAGAAATAGTTGTCTCCCACCACGGGGACCCAGGCGGTTTCCAGCGGAGCGTACTCCAGAAAGACAGTGGCCCGCTGATTCAGCTTGCGGAAGACATGGCCCTCCTGAAGCCGGTCGGCCAGCCACCGCCGCTTGGCCTCCACGCCGGGGTGGGGCTTTTTCGTCCGAATGATACAGCACAAATGCTCATCGGCCAGGTTCTCCGGCGTCAGCGTCAGAAATTCAGCGTCCACAGGATGGCACCTCCCTGAAAATCGAACGGATGTTCACTACAGCAAAAGTATACCAGCCGGAGGTCCGGCCGTCAAGAGAAAAGCGAAGGGAATGGCTGCCGCCATTCCCTTCGCTTCAGACTGATCCTTTGCCGGCCCGCTGAAACTCAGCCGGGGGTGAAAAGGGAGTCCACCGTGGTGTCCAGAACCCGGGCCAGATGAAAGGCCAGGGCCAGGGTGGGGTCGTACTTGTTGTTCTCGATGGCGTTGATGGTCTGGCGGGTGACGCCGCACTGTTTTGCCAGCTCTTCCTGGGAAATTCCCGCCGCCTTGCGCAGTTCCCGGATGCGGTTCTCCATGTCAGCCTCCGTATTTCCGCCGGTACACGGCCAGGCTGATGGCGTAGACGAAGGAGATGACGGCCAGCTGAACAAAAGGGTTGTTGCCCTCTATGGCCTGACCGTGGGCCACCGAGTTGTATATGCCCCACAGAATATCCAGCCCCAGAGCGCCCAGGGTGATGTAAAAGGTGGTGCAGCTGGCCCGTGAGATGATTTCCCTGCGGCGTTCATCTCCCTTCCGTGCCATGGAGGCCACCATCCACAGGATGGAGCCGGCGCAGAAGACGATGAAGCCCATGGCCAGGATGCCAAGAATCTGAATCCCATTGTTATCCATAATCATGCAGTCCTTTCCGTCAAAATGTAAAAATCTTTTGACATCAAGATCGTAACACACTCGCCTTGAAATGTCAAGAGTTTTTTACATTTTCTTGGGAAGAATCCGCTAAGAAAACAGAAAGATTTGTTTCCTTGCTTGACAAGGCAGGGGGACTATGATAAGATGTGCCAGACAAAGGGGAGTAGTCGGCGCGCTGCGCGGCACGCATCAACATCATGGGCTGTTTGCCCTGGTCGTGCCTGAAATGACAAGACCTGTGTTCCGTTGGAAATCGGATCTTTTGATCTTCTGCGGAGCACAGGTTTTTTGCTGGACTGCCCCGGTTGTTTGATCCACACGAGTACGAGATAGGAAGGGAGATCGAGTAGAAGTATGTTTTCTTTTCTTTGGCAGGGGCTGCTGTCCATCACCTGGCAGCAGGCCGTGATGTATGTGGTGGGGGCCGTCCTGATCTGGCTGGCCATCGAGAAGGGGTTTGAGCCCTCTCTGCTGATGCCCATGGGCTTCGGCGCCATCCTGGTGAACCTGCCCCTGTCCGGTGTCATCAATCAGTTCAGCGAGGGCGTGGGGGAGACCCACGGAATCATCCAGTGGCTGTTCGAGGTGGGCATCGAGGCCAGCGAGGCCATGCCCATTCTGCTGTTCATCGGCATCGGCGCCATGAT
>CALWVX010000101.1 GCA_944385065.1 uncultured Oscillospiraceae bacterium
CTGCGCTTAGCTCCGGCCTGGGTCCGCCGCTGCGCGGCGTTTTTTTATCGCAAGAAAACATCGCTTTTATCGTCCCCTCCGTGTCAGAGCAAACTCAAACCGCTTTTCCTCCTCTTTTTCTTTTTCCTTTGGCCTCCTTGCACAGTTAGGATTTACGAACCCGGGAGTGCGCGGTATAATGAAGATACTCCGACTACTGATCCCCGATGGAGGCGCATCGCAATGAAAAAGCTGACATTTCGCGAAACCATGGCCGTGGCCATCATGCTGTTCGGCATGTTCTTCGGCGCCGGCAACCTGATCTTTCCCGCCTCCATGGGGCAGCTGGCCGGCCGTGACGTCTTTCTCGCTTCCGCCGGCCTCCTGATCACCGGCGTGGGCCTCCCGCTGCTGGGGGTTGCCGCCCTGGGAATCAGCCGGGAGGACGGGCTTCTGGGGCTGAGCAGCCGGGTGGGAAAGGGATACGGGCTGTTCTTCACCTGCGCCCTCTATCTGACCATCGGCCCCTTCTTTGCCATCCCGCGCTGCGGCACTGTGTCCTATACCGTGGGAATTCAGCAGGTGCTGCCCGGCGCAAGTCAGACCGTGGGGCTGGCGGTGTTCTCCCTGCTGTTTTTCGCGGCAGTGCTGGCGCTCTCTCTGCGGCGGGGAGAAATTCTCACCTGGGTGGGCAAGGTGCTCACCCCCCTGTTTCTGGCCTTTCTGGCCGTGCTGATTCTCCGGGCTCTCACCGCTCCGGCGGGCAGTCTCGCCGACATGGAGCCCATGGGAGATTACGCCTCCAACGCCTTTTCCACCGGCCTGCTGGAGGGCTATAACACCATGGACGCCCTGGCCGGTCTGGCCTTCGGCATCGTGGTGGTGGACGTCATCCGGGGGCTGGGGGTCCGGGACTCGGGGGAGATCGCCCGGCAGACCGTGCGGGCCGGTCTGTTCAGCTGCCTGCTCATGGGGCTGATCTATGTGCTGGTGGCTGTCATGAGCGCCCAGAGCCGGGGCCTCTTCCCGGCCAGCAGCGACGGCGGCCAGGTGCTGGCCCAGATCGCCGGACACTACTTTGGCCCCGCCGGCGCGGTCATGCTGGCGGCCACCGTCACCCTTGCCTGTCTGAAAACCGCGGTGGGACTGATCACCAGCTGCGGAGAGACCTTTGTGGGCCTCTTTCCGGGCGGCCCCTCCTACCGGGTGTGGACCATCTCCTTCTGCACCCTGTCCTTTCTCATCGCCAACCTGGGGCTGGAGGCCATCATCGCCTACTCCCAGCCGGTGCTCATGTTCCTCTATCCCCTGGCCATCGTCCTCATCCTGCTGACCCTGTGCGGACGGCTGTATGGCCATGACCGGCGGGTGCTGCGGTGGACGGTTGGCTTCACTGCAGCCGCGGCTGTGTTCGACCTGCTCCGGGCCCTGCCCGCCGGCACCCAGTCCGCTCTCCGCCTCACCGGAGCGGTGGCATGGGTCGACCAGTGGTTCCCCCTGGCGGCCCAGGGCTTCGGCTGGGTCTGCCCGGCCCTGCTGGGGCTGGCGGTCGGCCTGACCCTGCGGCAGTTAAAGCGGCGGGCCGCCTGAACGCTTCCCAAATGAAAAGGGGGCTGTCTGTGCACGGCACAGACAGCCCCTTCTCCGCGTCGGCCGCGGTCAGCGCTGATATTCAAACTCCAGATCGTACAGAGACACAATATCTCCATCCTTGATCCCCATCTCCTCCAGCTTGTCGAACAGGCCGGACTGCCGCAGCACCTTGTCAAACCAGTTCCGGGACTCATAGTCCCCGAAGTTCACGTTGGCAATCAGCCGCTGGAGCCAGGGGGCGTCCACCACCCAGGTGTCGTCATACTGCTGGATGTTCACCTGGCCAGAGGTGTCCACCTCCGGGGGCCGCTCCACATAGGTGGGCTCGTACACCGTCACGGGGGGCAGCGTCTGGAGCTCCTGGGCGCAGCGCTTCACCAGCTCCCGGGTGCCCTGGTGGGCGGCGGCGGAGATCTCAAACAGCTCCAGCCCCAGCCCCTCCACATGCTCCCGCAGCCGCTCCAGCAGCGTCGGGTCCTCCATGATGTCCACCTTGTTGGCCGCCACGATCATCTTTCGGGCGGCCAGCTGGGGGGAGTAGGCCGCCAGCTCGGCGTTGATGGCCTCAAAGTCGGCCACCGGGTCCCGTCCCTCGCTGCCCGATACGTCCACCACATGGATGAGCAATCGGCAGCGGTCGATATGCCGCAGGAAGTCGTGACCCAGACCGGCCCCGTCGGCCGCCCCCTCGATGATGCCGGGGATGTCGGCCATGACAAAGGAGACCCCCTCCTCCACATAGACCACACCCAGATTGGGAAACAGGGTGGTGAAGTGGTAGTTGGCGATCTTGGGCTGGGCCCGGCTGACCACGCTGAGCAGCGTGGATTTGCCCACGTTGGGGAATCCCACCAGGCCCACGTCGGCCAGCAGCTTCAGCTCCAGCACCACCTCCCGGCTCTGGCCGGGCAGTCCCGCCTTGGCAAAGCGGGGAACCTGCCGGGTGGGGGTGGCGAAGTGCTGGTTGCCCCAGCCGCCCCGGCCGCCCCGGCACAGGACAAAGGGGGTCCGGTCGGACATATCCCGGATGATTTCGCCGCTCTCCCCGTCCCGGATCACCGTGCCCAGGGGGACCTTGATCACCAGGTCCTCCCCGTCCTTCCCGGTGCAGCGGTTGCCCGAGCCGTCGGCTCCGCTGCCCGCCGCGTATTTGCGCTTATAGCGGAAGTCCATCAGGGTGGACATGTGGTCGTCCACTTCCACCACGATGTTTCCGCCCCGGCCGCCGTCTCCCCCGTCGGGGCCGCCGGCCGCCACATACTTCTCCCGATGAAAGGACACCGCGCCGTTGCCGCCGTTGCCGGAGCGCACCGTGATCTTCGCGGTATCCACAAAGGGCGCCGCCATAAGGGCACCTCCTTTTTTCTTCCCAACAGTGCAGGCACTTGTTGGAGCGTAGATGCACAAACCTTCCAGCTGATTTTTTTTGCAATGATCCTTGGAATGGTTGTGAACAGTGTCTTTGAGGCCGGCAGAGCCGCCCCAAAGCCGATTTCATTTCTTTTGCCGTCTGCGGGCGCGCAGATTTTAAAAAGCCGCAAACGGTATGTCGTTTGCGGCTTCGTGTCAGCAAATGAATTACTGAGCGGGCTCCTCGATGATGGAGACCTGCTTGCGGTCCTTGCCCAGGCGGTGGAACTTCACCCGGCCGGACTTCATGGCAAACAGCGTGTCGTCGCTGCCCTTGCCCACGTTGACGCCCGGGTGGATGTGGGTGCCCCGCTGGCGGACCAGCACGTTGCCGGCCAGCACGAACTGACCGTCGCCCCGCTTCACGCCCAGCCGCTTGGACTCGGAGTCCCGGCCGTTGCGGGTGGAGCCCACGCCTTTCTTATGGGCGAAAAACTGTAACCCGATATTCAGCATCTCTTACACCTCCATGACAGAAATCGTGTTGGGATATTCCTCCGCCAGCTGGACCAGATGGACCATCAGCCCGGTCAGGAGGGCCTGACAGGTGCTCTCGTTGGTCTGTCCCAGGCGGGCGGGGAGCTTCAGGGTGATGGACGCGTCTTTCTCCCGGACCTTCACCGACGCCTCCAGGCCCAGCACATCGTTGACGGTGCACTCGACCAGTCGGACGGCGCTGGTAACGGCGGCGCAGACAATGTCCTCACCCTCCTGCGCATAGCCGGAATGGCCCTTTGCCTCAAAGCCTGTGATCCGGCTTCCCTCGGAGAAAAACGTGACGGTGGTCATCAGGCCTTGATAGCGCTGATCTGCACCTTGGTGTAGGGCTGGCGGTGGCCCTGGCGCTTCCGATAGCCCTTCTTGGGGTTATACTTGAAGATGCGGACCTTCTTGCCCTTGCCGTTCTTCACCACGGTGGCCTCCACGGCGGCGCCGGCCACGGTGGGGGCACCGAAGGTGGCCTTGTCCCCATCCAGAACGGCCAGCACCTGGTCGAAGGTGACGGTCTGGCCGGCCTCGGCCTCCAGCTTCTCGATGAACAGAGTGTCTCCCTCCGCCACCTTGTACTGCTTGCCGCCGGTCACGATGATTGCGTTCATGATATTCAACTCCTTTATGACGGGCTCGCTCTCCCAGGCGGGGCTTTCCCCACTTCAAGCCTGCTCAATGCGGCTCGTATATTTTATCAGGCAGACCGGCTCTTGTCAAGGGATCACGGGCTTTTTTTCTGCCTTTTTCCCGTCGGATGGAGCACTTGGCAGCAGCGTGTGCCGCGCCCGATAAAATGAAAAGACCGCCTCCGCCACGGCGGCCGCAAATTCCGCCGACCGGAACCGCTCCCCCACCAACTCATCGTACAGCCTGCCGTTCTTTTGCCCAATCTGCCGGGCAAACCGCCTCAGCTCCTCCTCCAGCCGCTTTACCGTTAATCCGTTGCGCCGGGCGGTCTCCTCCAGCAGCGTGGACGGCAGAGTTTCCCGGTCCGCATCCAGAAACCGCCCCGCCAGCTCCACCGTGTAGCCGAAGCCCCGCTGAACCCGGGCGATGCCGTGGTATAAGAAAAACTCGATGATAATATCCTTAAAGTCCATATTGCCACCTCCACAGTGATATATCACTATTCTACCACAAGCGGAAATTAGTGACAAATCACTAACCATAATTTCTTGCAAAAGCTATTATGGCATTGATATATCATGTAGAAGGGAGGGCAGGCCATGAACACCCAGCAGGCGGTTGCCAGACGGATCTTACAGCTGTGCCGGGAATACGGCCTGTCCCCCAACGGCCTGAGCAATCTGGCCGGGGTCTCTCAATCCACCGTGAAGAGCATTTTGAACGGTGAGAGCCAGAATCCCGGCTGTGTGACCATCAAGAAGCTGTGTGATGGGCTAGGTATCACCCTGGGCGAATTTTTCAGCACGCCGGAATTTGACGCGCTGGAACAGGAGTTGAAATAGGTAGGGCGGGGGCTTGCCCCCGCCGCCTTTTTGTCGCGCCATCTTTTCCCTCGGCGAGGGCCGTCCCCCGCCCTATGCAGGCGCGTGTTTTGTGACGCCTGGCGATCTGTTTCGGCCGCGGCGCGTCAAGGATGCCGCGCCCTACGGGGAGATCGGGCACATCATGTGCGCCCCTACATGGCGGCGCTGCCAAATCTCCGCCCTGCAAAAAGCAACACCCCCATGCCAAACGGCATGGGGGTGACTTGTCTTTGCTCGCAGACAGGCGCAGGATCAGGCCAGCTTGGCGCTGTTGACCTTGATGCCGGGGCCCATGGTGGAGGCCACGGTGCAGCTGCGGATATACTGGCCCTTGGCGGCGGCGGGCTTGGCCTTGATGATGGCGCCCATGATGGCGTTGAAGTTCTCAGAGAGCTTCTCCGCGCCGAAGGAGACCTTGCCGATGGGGCAGTGGATGATGTTGGTCTTGTCCAGACGGTACTCCACCTTACCGGCCTTGATCTCGTGCACGGCCTTGGTCACGTCCATGGTGACGGTGCCGGCCTTGGGGGAGGGCATCAGGCCCTTGGGGCCCAGGACCTTACCCAGACGGCCCACCACGCCCATCATGTCGGGCGTGGCAACCACCACGTCGAAGTCGAACCAGTTTTCCTTCTGGATCTTCTCCACCAGATCCATCTCGCCCACATAGTCGGCGCCGGCCTCCCGGGCCTCGTCAGCCTTGGCGGCCTTGGCGAACACCAGCACCCGCTGGGTCTTGCCGGTGCCGTGGGGCAGGACGATGGCGCCGCGGACCTGCTGATCGGCGTGACGGGAGTCCACACCCAGCTTCACGTGCAGCTCCACGGTCTCGTCGAACTTGGCGGTGGCGGTGTCCACCACCAGCTTCATGGCGTCCTCCGTATCGTACAGATTGTTCTTCTCAATCTTCTTGGCGCTGTCCTGATATTTCTTTCCTCTAAACATTCCTGTCCCCTCCTTACTCGCCCACAACGATGCCCATGGAGCGGGCGGTGCCGGCGATCATGCTCATGGCCGCCTCGATGCTGGCGGCGTTCAGATCGGGCATCTTGGTCTCGGCGATCTTGCGCACGTCCTCCTTGCTGATGGTGGCCACCTTGTTCTTGTTGGGCACGCCGGAGGCCTTCTCAATGTTGCAGGCCTTCTTGATCAGCACGGGGGCGGGAGGAGTCTTAGTGATAAAGGTGAAGGAGCGGTCGGCATACACCGTGATGATGACGGGGATGATCATGCCCACGTCGTTCTTGGTCCGCTCGTTGAATTCCTTGGTGAAGGCGGCGATGTTCACGCCGTGCTGGCCCAGGGCGGGGCCGACCGGGGGGGCGGGAGTCGCCTTGCCGGCGGGAATCTGCAGTTTTACATATCCAGTTACTTTCTGTGCCACGAGAGAGCACCTCCATTTGAAAAAGTGGTTATTTGGCGGAGCGTCTCAGCGCTCCTCCCACGCCGCCGGCGCAGCGGCTGCGCCGGCTTGAACTGTTCTCACGTCTCGCCTGCTCGCAACGCGCGGCTTCCCGACCACTCGGGACACAAACATCCGGGCCTTCGGCCCTCCTTGGTTTGTATCCCTCACTCTGGTCCATCCGCGCTGCTCACGACGGCTCGAACGCTTCTTGGTTCTCACGTCTCGCCTGTTCGCTGCGCGCGGCTTCCCGACCACTCGGGACACAAACATCCGGGCCTTCGGCCCTCCTTGGTCTGTATCCCTCACTCCGGTC
>CALWVX010000102.1 GCA_944385065.1 uncultured Oscillospiraceae bacterium
GATCAATCTAAAATCCGCAACTTTTCCATTATCGCTCACATTGACCACGGAAAATCCACCCTGTCCGACCGGCTGATCGAGCTGTGTCACGCGGTGGAACAGCGGCAGATGGAGTCCCAGCTGCTGGACAACATGGACCTGGAGCGGGAGCGGGGCATCACCATCAAGGCCCGGGCGGTCCGGCTGGACTACACCGCCGCCGACGGCCAGACCTACGCCCTGAACCTGATCGACACCCCGGGCCATGTGGACTTCAACTATGAGGTGTCCCGCTCTCTGGCCGCCTGCGAGGGGGCGGTGCTCATCGTGGACGCCTCCCAGGGCATCGAGGCCCAGACGCTGGCCAACACCTATCTGGCCATGGAGCACGACCTGGAGATTCTCCCCGTCGTCAACAAGATCGACCTGCCTGCCGCCGATCCCAAGCGGGTGAAGGAGGAAATTGAGAACATTCTGGCTCTCCCCGCCCAGGACGCCCCGGAGATTTCCGCCAAGCAGGGGATCAATATCCCCGCCGTGCTGGAGGACATTGTCCAGAACATCCCCGCCCCCCAGGGCGACCCCTCCGCCCCTCTGAAGGCTCTGGTCTTTGACAGCCAGTATGACCCCTATGTGGGCGTCATCGTCTACTTCCGGGTCATGGAGGGCACCCTGAAAAAGGGGATGAACGTGACGCTGATGGCCTCCGGGGCCAGTTATCAGGTGCTGGACTGCGGCTATCTGCGCCCCCTGGGCATGGACAGCTGTGAGGAGCTGGCCGCCGGCGAGGTGGGCTGGTTCACCGCCTCCATCAAGAACGTGAAGGACACCCGGGTGGGCGACACCATCACCGGCACCGAGCAGCCGGCGGCCGAGCCCCTGCCCGGCTACCGCCCTGCCCAGCCCATGGTCTACTGCGGCATCTATACCGAGGACGGCAGCAAGTACCCCGACCTGCGGGATGCCCTGGAGAAGCTTCAGCTCAACGACGCCTCCCTGTCCTTCGAGCCCGAGTCCTCCGCCGCCCTGGGTTTCGGCTTCCGGTGCGGCTTCCTGGGGATGCTCCACATGGAGATCATCCAGGAGCGGCTGGAGCGGGAATTCGACCTGGACCTGGTGACCACATTACCTTCTGTTATATATGAGGTAACTAAAACAGATGGGACTGTAGTTCGGGTGGACAACCCCCACAACTACCCCGATCCCGGCTCCATCGCCGAGGCCCGGGAGCCCTACGCCAAGGTGTCCATCATCTCGCCCCCCGACTATGTGGGCAACATCATGCCCATGTGCCAGGACCGGCGGGGAATTTTCAAGGACATGCAGTACCTGGACACCAACTTGGTGGAGCTGCACTACTCCATGCCCATCGGGGAGATCATCTACGACTTTTTCGACGCCCTGAAGGCCAAGACCCGGGGCTACGCCTCTCTGGACTACGAGCTGGAGGACTATGAAAAGAGCGACCTGGTCAAGGTGGACCTGCTCCTCAACGGAGACCAGGTGGACGCCCTGTCCTTTATCGCTCACCGGGACAAGGCCTACCCCCGGGCCCGGCGCATCTGCGAGAAGCTCAAGGAGAACATCCCCCGCCAGCTCTTCGAGATTCCCATTCAGGCCGCCATCGGCGGCAAGATCATCGCCCGGGAGACGGTCAAGGCCATGCGCAAGGACGTGCTGGCCAAGTGCTACGGCGGCGACATCACCCGGAAAAAGAAGCTGCTGGAAAAGCAGAAGGAAGGCAAAAAGAAAATGCGGACCCTTGGAACCGTGCAGTTGCCGACAGAGGCGTTTATGGCGGTTCTCAAGCTGGACGAGGAGTAAGCAGAGCATTTTCTTTTGGCCTTCCTGGGGCCCCGCACAGCGGGGCGGCGCTTTGCGCCGTACAAGCGTTTTGCCGGAGGCAAAACCTTGGCGGAGGGCGAATTCACTTCGCCCGAGCATTTAAAAAAACCGGGTACCCAAACGGGAGCATCCCGTTTGGGAGGGGCAAAAAGAAAATGCGGACCCTTGGAACCGTGCAGTTGCCGACAGAGGCGTTTATGGCGGTTCTCAAGCTGGACGAGGAGTAAGACGCCGAAGGCGGCCCCAAACGGCAGCCCAGCGCAGCGGGTGCCGTTTGGAGAGGACACTCGCCCGCAGGCGAGCGTTTCGGAGCGCAACCGCCGCATGCGGCGGCTCTTAGCGCGGAGATGAAGCAAGGGAGCGGGCGAGGAATGCCCGAGTACGGGCGTTCCGAGTAGAGCGGACTTTGCTTCGACGACATGGCGGTCCTCAAGCTGGACGAAGAATAACGGGGCGCCGCCCGCGGAGTATTCCGCGGGCGGCGCATTTCTCTGCACGATTTTTCCGCTTTTGCCCTAGTCAGCGTCCAAGCCTCCGTGATATAATAGAATATCATCGGTTCGCCAACAATCAGAGGAGAGGGGGGCTTGCCGTGGTGGTATACGGGGCGTCCGGCCCGGACATCCGGACGCGGGCCTGGGCTCTGACAGCCCTGGCCGCGGCGGAGCACTGGGGACTGTCTCCCCTGCCGCCGCTGGTCCGCTCCGACCGGGGCAAGCCCCGGTTTGCCCAGGAGCCGGACCGCCACTTCAACCTGAGCCACAGCGGCAGTCTGGCTCTATGCGCCCTGGACGAAGCCCCGGTGGGGGTGGACGTCCAGATCATCAAGCGCTGGCGCCCCGGGCTGCCCGCCCGGGTATGCGCTCCGGAGGAGCTGGCCTGGCTGGAGGCCCAGCCGGAACTGTGGCCCGCCTTCACCACCCTGTGGGCCCTGAAGGAGAGCCGGGTCAAATACACCGGCCAGGGGCTCACCGTCCCCATCTCCTCGATCCGGATTCCCCTCCCCGATAAAGCCCAGTCCCTGCTGGCTCTGGACGGCCTGTGGTTCCGGCTCTACTCCGGCCCGGACTGGCGCGCCGCCGTGTGCGGTCTCCGTCCCCCTCCCCCTTCCATTCTCTGGCGGGACCTCCCGCCGAAAGGAGGCGGCCCCGTTGACCTTTGACTCCGGTTTTCTCTTTTTTCTGGTGGAGCTGGTGGGCACCATCGCCTTTGCCATCTCGGGGGCCATGCTGGCCATTCAGCGGGGCCTGGACCTCTTCGGCGTCATCTTTCTGGGCATGACCACCGGCGTGGGAGGCGGCGTGCTCCGGGACCTCCTTCTGGGACAGGTTCCGCCCCTGGCCTTTCTGAATTGGACCTATCTGCTGGTGGCCGCCGCCGCTGCGGGGCTGGTGTTTGCCGCCGCCCTGGCCGGCCGCCGCCGGGGCAGGTCGGAGCTGCCGGTGAACAACGCCCTGCTCAACGTCTTCGACGCGGCGGGGCTTGGCATCTTCTCCGTGATCGGGGTCCAGCACACGGTGGCCGCCGGCTTCGGCGAAAACATGTTTCTGTGCGTCTTTCTGGGCATGACCACCGGTGTGGGGGGCGGCGTGCTCCGGGATGTGCTCAGCCGCTCCACCCCCGCCATCCTGCGCAAGCATGTGTATGCTCTGGCCTCACTGGCCGGCGCCATCGTCTATTATCTGGCAAAGGACCTTCTTCCCACCGCCTCCATCGTCATCAGCGTCCTGCTGGTGGTTCTTCTGCGGGTCCTGGCCAGCTGCTACCGCTGGACCCTCCCCCGCATCCCGCCCCTGGACGAATAGCCCCTCCTTTTCCCAGACAGACAGAACGCCGCTCCGCCCAGTGCGCGGAGGCCATGAAAAAGGAGCCTGCTGTTTATGACCACCACCGTCGTACTTCTCATCCTGGCCTGCTATGGAGCCGTCATGTACCTCATCAGCCGCCGGGCCCGCCGGCGGGCGTCCAGCTTTCAGGATACCATCGCCGCCCCCCGCCAGACCACGCTGCTGATTCTGGCCGGCAGCGCCGTGGGCAACCAGATCGGCAGCGGTTTTGTCATCGGCGGGGCGGAGTACGGGGCCGAGATCGGTCTGGCCGGCGCCTGGTACGGCATCGGCTGCGGACTGGCCTATTTTCTGGTGGCCGCCATGTCCTCTTTCATCCACCGGAAGGGCCTGATCTCCCTGTCCGACTACCTGAACCAGCGCTACCGGGGGACTGTCACCCAATTGGTCTACAGCGTCAGCAGCATCCTGTGCAACGTGGCGCTGCTCGCCGGTCAGCTGCTGGCAGGCCGGGCCATCTTTGTGACGCTGGGCCTCCCTCCCGCCGGAAGCGTGATCGCCGTCGCCGTCATCGCCCTGCTCTACTCCAACACGGCGGGCCTGTGGGGGGCCATGGCGGTCTCCTCCCTCCAGAGCGCCATCATCCTGGCTGGGATGATCGCCGCGCTGGCGGCTGCGCTGCTCACCCTGAACCCGGCGGCTCTGACCGCCGCCCTGCCTCCGGAGCAGTTCAGCCTCACCGCGCTGGACGGGGAGGCCATCGTCTCCATGGCCGTCCCCATCATGCTGGTGGGGCTGGTCAACCAGTTCTCCTTTCAGAGCGTCGCCTCCGCCCGCTCCCTGCGCACCGCCCAGGGCGGCTATCTGCTGGCCGGGCTGATCCTGATCCCCACCGCCCTGATCCCTCCGCTGCTGGGCATGTTCGGGCGGGCCGCCTTTCCCTCCCTGCCGGCGGACCAGGTTTTCCCCTCCCTCCTGCTCAACCGGCTGCCCACCGCCGTGGCCGCCGTCATTCTGGCCGCGGTCATCTGCGCCGTCATCTGCTCCTGCAACATCGCCTATCTCTCCACCGCCTCCGTCACGATCTACAGCATCTACCAGGGGATGCTGAACCCCAAGGCGGACAGCGACACCTGCCGGAGGCTGATGTTCTGGGCGGATCTGGCCGTCTGCGCCGCCGGGGTTCTCATCGCGCTGGTGATGGACGACATTATCCAGGTCCTCTCCGCTGGGTACAGCCTCACCACCGCGGGCTGCCTGGTCCCCTTTCTGGGCGGTCTGCTGTGGAAGCGGGGCTCCACCCGGGGAGCCGTGGCCGCCTCCCTGACGGGAATGGCCGCCTGTCTGGCCGACTTCTTCGGCCTGATCCCTCTCCCCTACGCCAGCCTGACCTGTCTCGCCCTGTCCGCCCTGGTCTATCTGGCGGTCAGCCCCCTGACCCCGGATCCCCCTGTCTCTCCATAAGTTCTCTGCCCGGCCGGGGACGTCGCCGTCCCCGGCTGTTTTTCTGCCTGTTTCTCTCTGTTTACTTTCCAGATTTTGGAATAGGGACTTTCATTTTGTCCATTCCCGGAAAAAACGGTTGAGTTTCTCCGCCTCCCCATGCTATACTGATTTTGTATTGTTTTTCACCCCACTCAGAGAAAGGACTGCCATATGAACAACTCTTTCCGGGGCCTGCGGGCCCTCATCGCCGGGGCCGCGGCCTTCTGCACCCTTCTGACCGTCCCCTCCGCTCTGGCCGCCCAGCTCCCCTTCACCGATGTCTCCGATCAGGCCTGGTACGCCGACGCGGTGGAGTACTGCTGGGACCGGGAGATTCTGGACGGGGTCTCCTCCACCGAATTCGACCCCGAGGGTCTGGTGACCCGGGCGGTGCTGGCCGAGGCCCTGTACCGCCTCAACGACCGGCCGGTGGTGACCTTGGACGAGGAGGATTTTGACAGCGGCTCCCAGGAGCTGGACGAAGGGGAGGCCGCCCAGGAGCCGGAATATCCCTTCTCCGACGTGGACCCCGACGATCCCTTCGCCGACGCCATCCTGTGGGCCTGGCAGGAGGGCTTCATCAGCGGCTATGACGACGGCACCTTCGGCCCCGACGACCCCATCACCCGGGAGCAGATGGCCGTCATCTTCTGGCAGACCCAGGGGCGGAAGCTGTCCCAGCTGGCCGCCCCCTTCACCGACCTGAAGGAGGTGTCCGACTGGGCGATCAACGCGGTGGAGTGGGTCTGGTATGTGGGACTGATGAGCGGCAAGGACAACAACCTCTTCGACTATGCCGGCTATACCACCCGGGCCGAGGGGGCCGCCATTCTCCGGGCTTACGATCAGGCGTTCCTCCATGTGCCGGAGGAGCCCGGTGAATCGTCGGGGGAGCTGCCCGCCAACCGCTATGACAGCGACGCATTTGTGGTGGAGGACGGCTTCCTCACATATCAGGGGGACGCCCCCAGCTATGTGGGCATCGACGTGTCCTCCCACCAGGGGCTGATCGACTGGGCCCAGGTGGCCGGGGCGGGGGTGGACTTCGCCATGATCCGGGCGGGATACCGGGGCTATTACAACCCCACCCTCAATCAGGACGCCTACTTTGAATATAACATGGAGAACGCCCTGGCCAACGGCCTGGAGGTGGGGGTCTACTTCTTCTCCCAGGCCGTCACCGTGGAGGAGGCCCGGGAGGAGGCCTATCAGCTGCTGGAGTGGATCGAGGACTACGACATCACCTATCCGGTGGTCTTTGACTGGGAGAGCGTGGACGACGAGTACTCCCGCACCCGGGACACCGACGGAGAGACGGTCACGGAGTGCGCCCTGGCCTTCTGCCAGATTATCGAGGAGGCGGGCTATCTGCCCATGACCTATGGCAGCCCCACTAAAATTTACGCCGGCGGGATCGACCTGACTCAGCTTCAGGACTACCCCTTCTGGCTGGCCCACTACACCACCGACTGGGTCCCCACCAGCTTCCGCTATCACTACCACATGTG
>CALWVX010000103.1 GCA_944385065.1 uncultured Oscillospiraceae bacterium
CCGCCGTCCTCGTCGGAGCAAAGTCCGCTTTGTTCGGGACGGCCTGCCGGCCATCCCTCGCTCCGCTCCCTTGCTCCTCCTCTCCGACGCGGACCCGCTGCGCTGGGCTCCGTGTCGGGTTCAGATTTTCCAGCCCGACGCGGACGGCTTTCCCTTTACTCCTGGTTCGCCGCGTTGATGATCTCCACAAAGTCCGCAGGCTTCAGGGACGCCCCGCCGATCAGGCCGCCGTCCACGTCGGGCTGGGCCAGCAGCTCCGCGGCGTTCTTGGCGTTCATGGAGCCGCCGTACTGGATGGTGACCGAGCGGGCCACATGGGCGCCGTATTGCTTGCGGATGACGGCGCGGATGGCCTGACAGACCTCGCCCGCCTGCTCGGCGGTGGCCGTCTTGCCGGTGCCGATGGCCCACAGGGGCTCATAGGCGATCACCACATGGCGGACCTTCTCGGGGGACACGCCGGCCAGGGCGCACTTCACCTGGTAGGCGATCAGCTCCATGGTCACTCCCAGCTCCCGCTGCTCCAGACTCTCTCCCACGCAGATAATGGGGGTCAGACCGGCCTCGATGGCGGCGTGAACCTTCTTGTTGACAGTGAAATCCGTCTCGTTGTAGTACTGCCGGCGCTCGGAGTGGCCGATGATCACATACTTGGCCCCGGCCTCCTTGAGCATGGCGGCGGTGATCTCGCCGGTGTAGGCGCCGTGGTCCTCATAGTGGCAGGTCTCGCCGCCGATGGCAATGTGGCAGTCCTTGAACAGGCGCACGGCGGACTGAATGTTGGTGGCGGGCACACACAGCACCACGCTGCACCACTTGCCCTTGGGCATAATGGGCTTGAGCTCCTCGGCAAAGGTCTTCATCTGGGACAGGGTGTTGTTCATCTTCCAGTTGCCGGCAATAATGGTTTTGCGGTAACGACGGTTCATCGGGTATCTCTCCAATCTCTTAACTGATAATTCCTGAATGATCTGTTCATTTCTGCGGAAGCGAGGGTTTTGCGCCGTCCGGACCCGAGCGGCCCGGACAAGAATTATTTATCCAACAGACAAGCTACGCCGGGCGTCGTCGGAGCAAGCGCCGTACCCCTCGCTTCCCCGCAGACGGGAAAGCTCGCTCACTTTGCTGCTCCTCCTCTCCCCACGCGACCCGCTTACGCTGGGCTCGCGCGGGGACCCCGGAACTGCCCGGACAAGAATTATTTATCCAACAGACAAGCCACGCCGGGCAGCTCCTTGCCCTCCATAAACTCCAGGGAGGCGCCGCCGCCGGTGGAGATGTGGGTCATCTTGTCGGCATAGCCCAGCTGCTGCACAGCGGCCGCGCTGTCACCGCCGCCGATAATGGTGATGGCATCGGTCTCGCTCAGAGCCTTGGCCACCGCCTCGGTTCCCTTGGCAAACGCGGGGAACTCAAAGACGCCCATGGGGCCGTTCCAGATCACAGTCCCCGCGTCCTTCACCGCGTCGCAGTAGAGCTTTACGGTCTCGGGCCCGATGTCCAGCCCCTGCCAGCCGTCGGGAATCTCCCCCGCCTTGACCACCTGGCTCTTGGCGTCGGGAGCAAAGGCGTCGGCGCACACGGTGTCCACCGGGAGCAGGAGCTTCACACCCTTCTCGGCCGCCTTCTTCACCATATCGTTGGCGTAGTCCTCCCAGTCGGCCTCCAGCAGGCTGTCGCCCACCTTGCCGCCCTGAGCGGCGGAGAAGGTATAGGCCATGCCGCCGCCGATGATGATGGTGTCGGCGATCTCCAGCAGGTTATTGATCACGCCGATCTTGGAGGACACCTTGGAGCCGCCCAGGATGGCCACCAGGGGGCGCTTGGGGTCGGAGAGAGCGCCGCCGATGACCTCCAGCTCCTTCTGGATCAGGAAGCCGGACACGGCGGGCAGATAAGCGGCCACACCGGCGGTGGAGGCGTGGGCGCGGTGAACCGCTCCGAAGGCGTCGGACACATAGAGGTCGGCCATGGAGGCCAGCTTCTTGGCCAGCTCGGGGTCATTCTTGGTCTCCCCCGCCTCAAAGCGGGTGTTTTCCAGCAGCATGATCTCGCCGCTCTTCAGGGCGGCGGCCTTGGACTGGGCGTCGGGGCCCACCACGTCGTCGGCCATGATCACCGGCTTGCCCAGCAGCTGGCTGAGCCGCTCGGCCACCGGCTTCAGGGACAGCTCGGGGACAACCGCCCCCTTGGGCTTGCCCATGTGGGAGCAGGCGATGACCGCCGCCCCCTGATCCAGCAGATACTGGATGGTGGGCAGGGCGGCCCGGATGCGCTTGTCATCGGTGATGACACCGCTTCCGTCCTTGGCCATGGGCACGTTGAAGTCACAGCGCAGCAGAACTTTCTTGCCCGTTACGTCAATGTCTTTTACAGTCTTCTTCTGATAATTCATTTCATCGGCTCCTTTCGCATCACTTAAAGAGTTTCTGAAATCGGGGTGTCACAGCTCCGGCTCCTCCCCGGCCATCTCACCTGTCCCGGACAGAGAAGGAAAGCCCTGCTGACGCAGCGCTTCATAGGTGAGAATGGCCACCGAGTTGGCCAGGTTCAGGCTTCGGGCGTCGGGCCGCATGGGGATGCGCAGGCATCGGTCGTAGTACCGCAGCCTCAGCTCCCGGGGCAGCCCGGCGGTCTCCTTCCCGAACATCAGCCAGCAGCCGTCCTGAAAGCGGGCCCGGGTATAGTCCCGGGGCGCCTTGGTGGTGGCCAGCCAGAGGTCCGGGTTGGGGTTGACGGCAAAGAAATGGTCCAGTCCCTCATACACCCGCAGGTCCACCATGGACCAGTAATCCAGCCCCGCCCGCCTCACCGCCTTTTCGCTGATGTCAAAGCCCAGGGGCTTGACCAGATGCAGGCGGCTCCGGGTGGCGGCACAGGTGCGGGCGATGTTGCCGGTGTTCTGCGGGATCTCCGGCTCCACCAAAACAATGTTCAGCACATGGGTCCTCCTTTGCGTTCGCGTGTCTCATTTTAGCCCAAACCCAAGAGAATTTCAACTGTAATTTGGTCGAAAGGCCGCAAAATCTTCAAAATCCTCTTCAAAATGCGGCGGATTTCCGTATTTTCAGCAGTTCCCAACACTTCCGCCGCCCACCGTTCCCGCTTTTCCGGCATTGTGCCGAATTTTCTTCCGCCCCCGCCGATCCCTCCCCACAAGCCGCCGCTTTCCCCGGCAACTCCTTCTTTTCAAGCATGCCCCCTCTGTGTTATAATAGCGCCACACGCCGCCGCGGGCGGCAGAGGGAGGTTTTTTCCATGTCTCACAAAGTTGAGATTTTATCCGTCGGCACGGAGCTGCTGCTGGGCAACATCGTCAACCTGGACGCCCAGATCCTGTCCCAGGGGCTCAGTGAGCTGGGGCTGAATGTATTCTGGCACACCGTGGTGGGGGACAACCCCCAGCGGGCCCGGGAGGCGGTGGACATCGCCAAAAGGCGGGCGGACATCATCATCACCACCGGCGGACTGGGGCCCACCTGCGACGATCTGACCAAGAACGTCCTGGCCGGGGCCTTCGGGAAAAAGCTGATCTTCCACGAGGAGTGCGCCCAGGGCATCCGGGCCTACTTTCAGCGGATCGGCCGGGAGATGACCGACAACAACCTCCAGCAGGCCATGCTGCCCGAGGGCTGCACCGTGCTGGACAACGACTGGGGCACCGCCCCGGGCTGTGCCTTCTTCGCCGAGGGGGTCCATGTGATCATGCTCCCCGGCCCTCCCAGCGAGTGCCGCCCCATGTTCCAGTACCGGGCCCGACCGTATCTGCTCTCCCTGTCCGAGGGGGTCATCGCCTCCCACACCATCAAGCTGTTCGGCATCGGTGAGTCCACCATGGAGGCCCAGCTGCGGGAGCAGATGAACGCCATGACCAACCCCACCCTGGCCCCCTACGCCAAGGAGGGGGAGTGCGAGCTGCGGGTCACCGCCAAGGCCCCCACCGATCAGGAGGCCCAGGCCCTGCTGCAGCCCACGGTGGAGCAGATCAAGCAGCTGTTCGGCCGCAAGGTCTACGGGGTGGACGTCCCCTCGCTGGAATACGTGGTGCTGGAGGGGCTGAAGGCCAGGGGGCTCACCATCGGCGTGGCGGAGAGCTGCACCGGCGGCCTGATGGCCAAGCGGCTCACCGACATTCCCGGGGCCTCCCAGGCCTTCAAGGGCGGCATCGTCTCCTATACCAACGAGATCAAGGCCAATGTCCTGGGGGTGCCCCGGGAGCTGCTGGATCAGCACGGCGCGGTCTCCGCCCCGGTGGCACTGGCCATGGCCCAGGGGGCCCGGCAGGCGCTGGGGTGCGACCTCGCCCTGTCTTCCACCGGCGTGGCCGGCCCCGACCGGGACGACCGGGGCAACGAGGTGGGCACCATGTTCGTGGCCATCGCCACCCCGGAGGACAGCTTCGTGCGCCCGCTGCACCTGGGCAGCCGCCCGGTGCGGGAGCGGCTGCGCATCCAGACCGCCAGCCACGCCTTCGACCTGGCCCGGCGGTATCTGGCCGGCCTGCCCTATGGGAAGCAGACCTGATTTCTCCCCCTTTTCTCCCATTTCAGACAGACGCTCCCCCGCGCTTTCGGCGCGGGGGAGCGTTTCAGCTTGTCAAAAAAGCCCTCCTGCAAGGAGTTCCGCCGTCCGCAGACGGCGGAAAAAATTGTGATCCGTCATTTCCCAGGGCGTGTACCTGGGAAATGACACCTCTCACGAAGGGGTGGACGACAATTTCGCCAGAAATCGAGTCCAACCTTTCGTGCAACCTTTCTCGAACAAGTGGCTCCGCCACTTGTTCGACAGTCCCACCCTCCCCCGCGCTTTTCAGCGCGGGGGAGCGTTTTTGCTGCTCCGGCGGTTATTTTCCCGGCTTGAAGCCGTCCTTCAGGCTGACGGAGCGGTTGAACACCAGCTGTCCCGGCCTGGAGTCCTTGCTGTCGGCACAGAAGTAGCCCAGACGCAGGAACTGGAAGTGGTCGCTGGGCTGGGCGGAGGCCAGGGAGGCCTCCAGCTTGCAGCCCGTCAGCACCTCCAGGGAGTCGGGATTCAGGCAGGCCAGGAAATCCTTGTCCCCGGCGTCGGGGTCCGGATCGGAGAAGAGGTTGTCGTACAGCCGCACCTCCGCGTCCACGGCGGTGGCGGCGTCCACCCAGTGGATGGTGGCCCCCTTCACCTTCCGCCCGTCGGCCGGGTTGCCCCCCTTGGACTCGGGGTCGTACTCGGCCAGAATCTCGGCCACATTGCCCGCCTCGTCCTTGACGCAGCCGGTGCACCGGATGAGATAGGCCCCCTTCAGGCGGCACTCAGGCCCATTGGGGTACAGCCGCTTGTACTTGGGAATGGGCTCCTCCAGGAAATCGTCCGCCTCCACATACAGGTGCCGGGAGAAGGTGACGGGCCGGGTGCCCGCCGCCGGGTCGTTGGGGTTGTTCTCCACCTGGAAGATCTCGCTCTCCCCCTCGGGGTAGTTGGTGATGGTCAGCTTCACGGGGCGCAGGACGGCCATGGCCCGCCGGGCGTGGTCGTTCAGATCCTCCCGCAGGCAGTGCTCCAGAAAGCCGTACTCCACCACATTGGCGGACTTGGCCACTCCGATGCGCTCGCAGAAATTGCGGATGGAGGCGGGGGTATAGCCCCGGCGGCGCAGGCCGCACAGGGTGGGCATCCGGGGGTCGTCCCAGCCGGAGACCCGCCCCTCCTCCACCAGCTTGCGCAGCTTCCGCTTGGAGAGTACCGTGTGGTCGATGCCCAGGCGGGCAAACTCGATCTGCCGGGGGCGGCTGGGCAGGTCGCAGTGCTCCACCACCCAGTTGTACAGGGGGCGGTGGTTCTCAAACTCCAGAGAGCACAGGGAGTGGGTGATCCCCTCCAGGGCGTCCTGGATGGGGTGGGCAAAGTCGTACATGGGATAGATGCACCACTTGTTCCCCTGCCGGTGGTGGGGCAGGTAGTTGATGCGGTAGAGCACCGGGTCCCGCATGTTGAAGTTTCCGCTCTCCAGGTCGATCTTGGCCCGGAGGGTGTACTTGCCCTCGGGGAACTCCCCGTTTTTCATCCGCTCGAACAGGTCCAGAGACTCCTCCACGGGCCGGTCCCGCCAGGGGGAGCGGGCGGGGGTGTTCACGTCGCCCCGGTACTCCTTGAACTGCTC
>CALWVX010000104.1 GCA_944385065.1 uncultured Oscillospiraceae bacterium
GGGCTGGAGGACCGGATGCGCCAGCCGGTGGGCCTGCTGTCCGGCGGACAGCGCCAGGCCCTGACCCTGCTCATGGCCACCATGAACCCGCCCAAGCTGCTCCTGCTGGACGAGCACACGGCGGCCCTGGACCCGGGGACGGCGGAGAAGGTGCTGAAGATCACCCGGGATGTGGTGTCTCAGAACCAGATCACCACCCTGATGGTCACCCACAACATGAAAAACGCCCTGGAGCTGGGCAACCGCACCCTGATGATGGACAACGGGAACATCGTCCTGGACGTCCGGGGGGAGGAGCGCCGGGGCATGACGGTCAACGACCTGCTGGAGCGGTTCCGCTCCGGGGCCGGGAAGGATCTGGACAACGACCGGATTCTGCTGTCCTGACAGACGCATAAGAGGGGCCGCCGCGCATCTGCGCGGCGGCCCAAAATTTTTTTGCCCGGGGTGGGATTTTTCGTCCCGCTGGGGGATATTCCTTATGAAAGGCCTTTCCGATCAAGTTCCAAGGAGGTGAACAGCCGTGACACAGGAGGCGTTCGGCCGGGCGGCCCGGACCTATGGGGACACCGTCTACCGGGTGGCCCTCCACGCCCTGAAAAACCGGGAGGACGCGGAGGACGTGACCCAGACGGTGCTGCTCCGGCTGTGGGAATCAGGCAGAGAGTTTGAAAGCGAGGAGCACCTGAAGCACTGGCTGCTGCGGGTGTCGGTGAACGAGAGCCGCAAGGTGCTGCGCTCCCTCTGGCGGCGGACCCGCGTCCCCCTGGAGGAGTGGCGGGACGGCCCCGCCCCGGAGGACGGGGCGCGGGCCGAGGTGCTCCGGGCCGTGATGGGGCTGGAGACCCGATACCGGCTGGCCGTCTGTCTCTACTACTACGAGGGGTGCACGGTGGCCCAGGTGGCCGCCGCCCTCCGGGCCAATCCGTCCACCGTTCAGACCTGGCTGCTCCGGGCCCGGGAGCGGCTGAAAAAAGCGCTGTCCGACGAGGAAGAAGAGGAGGGACACAGGTATGTTCGACCCCAGATTGTACCGTGAGGCATGCGGGGAGCTGCACGTCTCCCCCGAGAAAATAGAGGAGGTTATTTCCATGACGGAACAGAAGAAACAAACGCGCCGCCCGTTTCGCGCCGCCCTGGTGGCCGCCGCCGCGGTGGCCCTGATGGCCGTGGGCGTCAGCGCCGCCAACCCGGATATGCTGGAGGGAATCACCCTGCGCATCGCCACGGTGTTCCAGGTGGGCGAGCTGCGCCAGGACATGACCGCCGAGGGGGGCGCGGCCATTACCGCGCTGGAGATCCCCGAGGCCCGTCTGGAGGACCGGGACGGCCGGGCCGTCCTGCTGGTCATGGGTGAGGAGATCGACGTCACCGCCGACCTGGAGCGGGACGGCCGGTACGAGTACCGCTACGCCGACGAGGGCGCCGAGCTCACCGTGCTGGTGGAGGGCTCTCTGGAGGACTGGACCATGACCACCAGCGTGGGTGTTCCCGGCGAGGAGACGGGAGTCGCGGTTGTGACCACCCGGGAGGAGCAGGAGCGGGGCCCCGGGGGAGCGGCCTATGCCATGTCGGGGGATCTGGACGCCCTGGAGGGGGGCCGGACTTCGACCGGGGAGGCGGACGCCGCGGCGTCCGCCCGCCCTGCGGGGGTTACCCCGGACTGAGGCCGGAACGCCGAACAACAGACCCGCCGCGCGGTCCGCGCGGCGGGTCTTGTTTATCCGGTCTGGGGCCGGTCCAGCTTCCGCAGTTTGGCCCACAGCTCCGCCTTGTGCTCGTCCAGCTTCCGCACCGCCCGCAGCTCCCCCAGCACCACCAGCAGCAGGGCGGTGAGGGCGGGCTCGGGGAACTGGAAGTGCCGGTAGAGCAGAAAGGCGATCCCCGCCACGGCCAGCAGGGGAATGGTGTAGAAGACAAAAAACAGGGCGGTGTACTTCCTGTTGGGCATGGTGCGGAAGTACTGCTCCCACTTGTCCCCGTCCATATGGTGGACCTTGAATTTCAGCCACACCGCCCCCAGCAGCAGGGGGACGGACAGCAGGACGGCCAGCTTCTCCAGGGCGTAGAAGAGGATGACGGCGTTCACCAGTCTGCCCATCACGCCACCCCCTGACCGCCGAAGGCGAACCACAGCAGCAGGCCCGCCGCGGCCGCCCCCAGCAGGAGGGCCACATACCGGAAGGGGCGCTCCTCATACTGCTGCCCCCGGTACCAGCAGCCCGCCGCCATCCCCAGCAGGAGCAGGGCCAGTCCGCCCATCCAGGCGCTGTTGCCCTTCAAAATGCACAGGATGGTGAACAGCTCGGCGCAGCCGGCCAGCAGGTCCAGGGCCTTCCCCTTGGACAGCAGGTCGATCTCCCGGTCCCGCTCGTCATACACCGGACGGCGGGGCTTTTGTTCTTCCATGGGGGGACCCTCCTTATACGCGCTTCTCATAGTGGACCGCCGCGGCGGCAGACACCACCGCCTCCAGGGTGATCTCCAGTCCGGCGAACAGGAACAGGCAGCCGAACACCAGGTTTTCGGTAAAGGCGTAGGCCAGCAGGCCCAGCACCATGGCCGCCAGCCGGATATAGCCCGTCACCCGCAGGGTGAGGGAGCTGGTCTTCAGGCGCACCAGACAGCTGCGCTCGTCCAGCTCCTCGATCCGGTCCTCCCGGGCAGCCCTGCGGGAGAAGGCCCGGACCAGACAGGTCAGGCCGATGGCCAGCATGATCAGGGACAGGACCACCGACTTGATCTGCTGGGGCAGAAACGCGTGGGCGTCCGCCGCGTCCCGGTACAGGCAGAAGGCCCCGGCGGCGGTCCACAGCAGGCCGATGACCAGCCCTTTCTTGTTATAAATCTTCATACTGCTGATCCTCCAATGCTTTGTTTTCCTCCAGACAGCACAGCTCCTCCATGCTCACCCCCAGGACCAGTGCCAGCCGGTAGGCCAGCATCAGAGAGGGGTTGTACTGCTCCTTTTCAATGGAGATGATGGTGCGGGAGGACACATGGACCAGATCGGCCAGCTGCTGCTGGGTCAGGCCGGCGGCGGTGCGCAGCGCCTTGACCTTGTTTTTCATGGGCGGCACCCCCTTGGTGAGAGTGGAGAGTTGAGAGTGAAGAGTGAAGAGAAGATAGGAGATAGGAGATAGGAGTTAGAAATTAGGAATTATTGGGGTCCCCGGCGAAGTCTTCCCCCTAGGGAAAGATTTTTGCGTGGGGCGCGACGGATGAGGCGTCGCTCTGTCCTTGCGCCTGCCGAGACCGCCAGGCACCACGAAATACGCACCTTGTAGGGCGCGGCCTCCCGGACGCGCCGATGTAGGGCGAGGGTTTGCACGCCACCCCAGCCTTCCCCTTTAGGGGAAGGTGGCACGGCCGGAGGCCGTGACGGATGAGGCGCTACTCCGTCGCCTGGCCCCCGGCCCCCTCTGACGAGGGCCGACTCCCCTTGTCAAGGGGAGATGTCGCGCAGCGACAGAGGGGATAGGGAAATGGCGAGCGAAGCGAGACTGGGGGAGAGAAGTCGGACCGGGATCGCTGCGGGACGCACATGGTGCGCCCGATCTCTCCCTCCGCCGCGGCTTGTGCCGCGCCACCTCCCTCGTCAGAGGGAGGCTTTAGGTGTGCGCCTGCCCGGAACATGAAGCAAACTTCACATGAAGCTTACTTCACATTATACACGCCGGACGGCTCCTGTCAAGCCCCCGGAAAAACATTTTTTTCAAGGGAACAAACTGCCGCCGCCGGCGCATACTGGAGGGGAGAGAAAGGGGGCGCGGTCGTGACGTGGAAAAAAACGGCGGCGGCGGTCTGCCTGCTGGCCGCTGTGGCCGCTCTGCCCGCCCCCGCCCCGCGGTGGACGGCGGCGGATGCGGCGGTTCCGCTGGAGGTGGAGAGCCGTCCGCCTCTGGTGGCCCTCACCTTTGACGACGGCCCCCGGGGGGACACCACCGGGGCGCTGCTGGACGGGCTGGCCCTGCGGGAGGTGCCCGCCACCTTCTTCCTGGTGGGTAGCCGATTGGAGGGCCGGGAGGAGCTGGTGGCGCGCATGGCGGCGGAGGGCCACCAGGTGGGGGTGCACACCTATGACCACACGGCCCTGACCGGCCTGTCCCGCCGGGACTACGACGCCCAGGTGGGCAAGACCCGGGCCGCCCTGGCGGCCATTCTGGGGGACGGGGACTTCTGGCTGCGGCCCCCCTACGGGATGACGGATGACGCCGCCTGCCTGTGGGCGGGCAGCCCGGTGATCCTGTGGTCGGTGGACCCGGAGGACTGGCGGGACCAGGACGTGGAGCGGATCGTGGGGGAGGTGGTGGAGCATGTGGAGGACGGGTCGATCATCCTGCTGCACGACATTTACCCCAGCTCGGTTCAGGCCGCTTTGCAGGTAGTGGACATCCTGCTGGAGCGGGGCTGCTGCTTCGTCACGGTGGAGCAGCTGATGGAGCGGCGGGGGGTGGAGCCGGAGGCGGGGAGGGTGTACCGGCGGTTTCCCCCGGCGTGCCAATGAGGCGGGCGGAGAAATTTTACAAAAATGATTGTAATTTCCGCCGGAATCATGTAAACTAGGGACAAGAGCTCAAAACAGAAGGAGGAACCTGTTATGAAGATCGCCCGTTTCGTGCTGAAAGTGGTGGCTCTGTCTCTGACCATTGCCGCGCTGGCCTGCGCCGTGGTGGCCTATTGGAATGAGCTGACCGAGCTGTGCAGCTGCGCCAAGAACAAGCTCACCCGTACGGCCGGCAGCTCGGAGTACGACGACTACGAGGAGTAAGCCGCCAGCCAGTCTCAGCGCGCCGCCGGATTGTCCGGCGGCGCGCTGGTATCGTCGAAAAAGTGGCTCTGCCACTTTTTCGAGTCAGGCTGCACGAAAGTTTCACCTCGATGTCGTCGTCACAAGCTGCGGATCGCTCGCATCCGTGTAAACTCGGATGCTCGTTCCCTCCGCTGCTCCTCCTCTCCCAGAAAATCATGAAATGATTTCCTGGGGGCCCTAAAATTGTCGGCAAAAATTTCGTGAGAAGTGTCATTTCCGAGGCGCATGTCCCCGGAAATGACATGATTGAATTTTATTCCGTCGTCTGCGGACGACGGAACTCCTTGCAGGAGGGCTTTTTCGACAAGCTGAAGCGCGCCGCCGGATTGTCCGGCGGCGCGCCTTTTTTCTGCCTATGGGGGAGAGCCGCCCTCTGCCCGTCGGGGAATGGGGAACAGCCGCGCCCGCAGCCGGGCCGGGTCGCCGGTGCGCCGGAGCAGCAGGGCGGACAGCAGGCCGTCCAGCGCGACCGCCCCCAGCATGATCCAGCTCACCGGGGCCGGGATGGCGGCCAGCCGGGGGGTCAGCAGCGGGTGGACCCAGTGGACCAGCCCCAGGGCCAGCAGACCCCAGGCGGCGGAGTAGAGGGGGCACACCCGCCCCTGAATGTTCAGGCGGCGTCCCTCATAGTTCCAGAAGGACACCCTCAGCACCCGCTGGTGCCAGACCGCCGCCAGATACTCGGCGGCGGTGGCCGCCCCGCCCCCCAGCAGAAAGAGCAGCCAGGGCCGCCGGTCCACCCACTGGGGCAGCAGCAGGATCAGGCAGGCCCCCGCCCCGTATACCGGGCACAGGGGGAGGACCCGCAGCCCCCTGCGGTTGGGGGGCGCGCCCATCCAGAGGGCGTGGGCCCCCTCCAGCAGAAAGCCGCAGAAACTGTAGATCAGAAAACTCCAGAACCAGACAAACAACAATACCCCTCCTGTCGCCCTGTTAGGATGGACGGCGGAGGGGAAAAGAATACGGGGAAGGGGAGGGAAGAGTGGAGAGTTGAGAGTAAAGAGTTGAGAGTGGAGATAGGAGATAGGAGTTTTTGGGGTCCCCGCGCGAGCCCAGCGAAGCGGGTCGCGTGGGGAGAGTCGGAGCAGCGAAATGAGTGAGCCTTGCCCAATCTGGGCGAGGTGAATGATATGGAGCTTGCGACGACGAAGGAGATAGGAGTTTTTGGGGCCCCGGCGAAGCCCGGCGGCGGCCTTTGACCGCCCGCCCCTTGCTTCCCCCAGAGGGGGAGCCATGTAGGGGCGCACATGATGCCGCCCGGTCTCTCCCTCCGTCATTTGCTGCGCAAATGCCACCTCCCTC
>CALWVX010000105.1 GCA_944385065.1 uncultured Oscillospiraceae bacterium
AAACGGAGAAACGGCATAGCCGAAGCTACGCCGTTTCCTGAAAACATTCTTATGCTGTTTTATGCGTGCCGCCCCGAGGGCGCTCCTTTTTCATCCTGTTTACACATCCTGATCCCGCATCAGCAGGTACATGACCGCTTTCTGGGCGTGGAGACGGTTCTCCGCCTCGTCAAAGATCTCGTCGGCGTGGGCCTCAAACACCTCCGCCGTGATCTCCTCGCCCCGGTGGGCGGGCAGACAGTGCTGCACCATGCAGCCCGGATGGGCCAGAGCCAGAAGCTCGTCGTTCACCTGATAGCCGGCAAAGACCTTCTTCCGCACGGCCCGCTCCTCCTCCTGTCCCATGGAGGCCCACACGTCGGTCAGCACCACGTCGGCGTCCACCGCGGCCTCCTGGGGCGTACGGACCAGGGAGAACCGGTGGGCGGGATTGCTCCTGGCAAACTCCAGCACCCGGGGATCGGGATCATACCCTTCGGGACAGGCCACCGACACCTCCATTCCGGTCTTCAGTCCGCCCACAATCAGCGAGTTGGCCATGTTGTTTCCGTCCCCGATGTAGCACATCTTCAGCCCCTCCAGGGCCGCCTTGTGCTCCCGGATGGTGAGCAGATCGGCCAGCACCTGACAGGGATGACAGAAATCGGTCAGGCCGTTGATCACCGGAATATCCGTGTTGCGGGCCAGCTCCTCCACTTCCTCCTGGCCGAAGGTGCGGATCATGATTCCGTCGCAGTAGCGGTTGAGCACCCGGGCCGTATCGCTCACCGGCTCACCCCGGCCGATCTGACTCTCTTTTCCAGACAGGAACAGCGCGTGCCCGCCCAGCTGGAACATGCCCGCCTCGAAGGAGACCCGGGTGCGGGTGGAGTTCTTTTCAAAGATCATGGCCAGGGTTTTCCCCTTGAGATAGTCGGTGTGGATATGGTGCTTCTGCTCATATTTCAGCTGGTCCGCCGTGTTCAGGATCAGGGTGATGTCCTCCGGCGTCAGGTCCAGCAGCTTTAATAAGTCCTTCTGCATACTTCAAACCCTCCAAATCAGAGTGAAGAGTTGAGAGTGGGGAGTGGAAATGCCTCTTCTCTCCCGCTTCCAATCTTCACTCTTCACTTTTCACTCTTCACTCTCGTCAGGAAAGCGTCGCTTTCAGGATGGCCAGCCCCTTGTCCATCTCCTCCCGGGTGATCACCAGAGGGGGCAGGAAGCGCAGGTCGGGACCGGCGGTGAGCACCAGCAGCCCGCGGCTGACCAAAGCGGCCGCCAGCTCCTGATTGGTCCGCTCCCCTCTGACCTCCGCGCCGATCATCAGCCCCAGCCCCCGGGTGGGGCCCAGGCAGGGCAGTTCCAGCTCCTCCAGCTTTTGGCGCAGATAGGCCCCCTTCTCCTTCACCTGATCCATCAGGTCCTGATCAATCCGGTCCAGCACATAACAGGCCGCCGCCGCCGAGATGGGGTTGCCTCCGAAGGTGCTGCCGTGGGTGCCGGGGGTGAAGACCTCCCGGCATTTCTCGCCCGCCATCACACCGCCGAAGGGCAGGCCGCCGGCGATCCCCTTGGCAAAGGAGACCGCGTCGGGCCGGATTCCATACTGCTGAAAGGCAAAGAGCGTCCCCGTCCGGCCTACGCCGGTCTGGACCTCATCCACCAGCAACAGCCAGTCCCGCTTTTGGCACAGATCGGCCACCGCCTGCACATAGGCCTCCTCCAGGGGAAGAACGCCCCCCTCCCCCTGGACCAGCTCCATCATCACGGCGCACACGTCGTGGCCGGCCACCTCCTCCAGACTGGACAGGCTGTTGGCGTCGGCATACCGGAAGCCCTCGGTGAAGGGGAAGAAATAGTTGTGGAACTTATCCTGGCCGGTGGCGGCCAGCGTGGTAACGGTGCGCCCGTGGAAGGAGTTACGCAGGGTGAGGATCGTCCCCCGCCCCTTTCCATACCGGTCAAAGGAGTATTTCCGGGCCAGCTTGATCATGGCCTCATTGGCCTCCGCGCCGGAATTGGCAAACATCACATTGGACAGGCCCGTGCGGGTGCACAGCTTCTGCGCCGCCCTGGCGTACGGCTCGGTATAGAACAGGTTGGACACATGGGCCAGCTTGGCCGCCTGTTCCGCGACAGCCTTCTGCCAGCCCTCGTCGGCGTATCCCAGGGAACACACGCCGATGCCGGCGGTGAAGTCGATATACTCCTTCCCCTCCGTATCCCACAGGGTAGCCCCCTTCCCGTGGTCAAGCGCCACCGGGAAGCGGCCGTACGAGTGCATCACATACTGCTCGTCCAGCGTCTTGATTTCTTCAAAGGTCATGGCTCTCTCTCCCGATTATTTTACCAGCATCGTCCCGATGCCCGCGTCTGTCAGCAGCTCCATCAGCAGGGAGTGAGACACCCGGCCGTCCAGAATGACCGCCGACTTCACCCCTGAGCGCACCGCCTCCACGCAGCAGTCCACCTTGGGGATCATGCCGCCGGAGATGACCCCCTCCCGCACCAGGGCGGGAACGGAGGACAGCTGCAGTTCGGGGATCAGAGTAGACTCGTCCTCCGGATTCCGGAGCAGCCCCCGCACGTCGGTGAGCAGAATCAGCTTCTCCGCCCCCAGCGCCACAGCCAGCTTGGCGGCGGCGGTGTCGGCGTTCACATTATAGGTCACCGCCGCGTCAACCCCCTGGGCCACGGTGGACACCACCGGAATATAGCCTCCTCCCAGCGCGTCCGTCACCGGGCGGGGATCCACCTGGCATACCTCGCCCACCAGGCCGTACTTCTCATTCAGCAGCTTGGCCTGGAACATGGCCCCGTCCAGGCCGCACAGGCCCAGCGCCCGGCCGCCCAGCCTGTTCAGGGTGGCCACAAGGTCTTTGTTCACCTGGCCGCACAGCACCTGCTGGACCACCTCCATGGTCTCCTGATCGGTGTAGCGCAGGCCGTCCACAAACATGGGCTCCTTACCGATCCGCTCCAGCATCTGATTGATCTCAGGGCCGCCTCCGTGAACCACTACCACCCGAATTCCCACCAGGGACAGCAGCACGATGTCGGAGATGACCGCCTTTCGGAGCTCCTGGGAGATCATGGCGTTCCCGCCGTATTTGACCACAATGGTCTTGCCGTAAAATTTCTGAATATAAGGCAGCGCCTCCGCCAGAACCTGGGCGCGCTCCTGCTCATTGAAAGGCATGGTGTTCTCCTCCTGCTCTCTGATTTTCTCTTCGCCGAAGGCGAAGTCCATTCAAACTGTCCAAAGGCGAATTCATTTCGCCGCAGGACACCACGACCCGCGGCCGCTGCGGCCGCGACCGCCTTTGCGGGCAAAGGCGAGGGGGGGTATCAAAATCGGTTTCCTTGGGAACCGATTTTGTATCCAGGGGGAAGGTTTCCCCCCTGGAAATCAAGTTCTGTAGTCCCCGTTGATCTTCACATAGTCATAGGTCAGGTCGCAGCCCCAGCACTCCGCCGCGTCCTCGCCCTCGTGAAGGTTGACCGCGATGACCACCTCGGGCTGAGACAGGATTTCCTTGGCCTGATCCTCGTCAAACTCCAGTCCGTCCCCCTGGCGGCACACCAGGATTTCCCCCGCCTGAGAGCGGAAGGCCACGTCCACATGCTCCGGGCGGAAGGGCGCCTTGGAGTAGCCCATGGCGCACAGCACCCGGCCCCAGTTGGCGTCCGCTCCGAACATGGCCGCCTTTACCAGAGAGGAGCCCACCACCGCCTTGGCCAGGCGCTCGGCGCTCTCCTCGCTGCGGGCACCCTCCACCCGACAGGTGACCAGACGGCTGGCCCCCTCGCCGTCGCCGGCGATGGCCCGGGCCAGCGCGCGGCACACATGCTCCAGCGCCTCCTTGAAAAAGGCATAGCCGTCGTCTTTCCACTCGATCAGCTGGTTGCCCGCCATGCCGTTGGCCAGCACCACGCACATGTCGTTGGTGGAGGTGTCTCCGTCCACCGTCACCCGGTTGAAGGTCCGGGCCACCACCTCATGCAGGGCTTCCGACAGCATGTCGCTGGTAATGGCGCAGTCGGTGGTGACAAAGGCCAGCATGGTGCCCATATTGGGGTGAATCATGCCGGACCCCTTGGCAATGGCGCCGATCCTCACCTCCCGGCCGCCCAGATCGAAGGCGACGGAAATCTCCTTTTTCCGGGTATCGGTGGTCATGATGGCGGTGGCCGCGGCGTCAGAGCCGTCGGCGTTCAGGGCGGCGGCCGCCTGCGGCATGCCGGCCTGAATGGCGGCGATGTTCAGGGTCTGGCCGATGACCCCTGTGGAGGCCACCACAAAATCCTCCGGCTCCCGGCCGGTGGCCCGGGCCGCGGCGGCGCACATGGCCTGGGCATTCTCATGGCTCATGGGGCAGCAGGCGTTGGCGTTGCCGCTGTTGGCCACCACGCCCCAGGCCACGCCGTTCTCCAGGTGGTCCATGGTCACATAGATGGGGGCCGCTTTCACCCGGTTCAGGGTATAGGTGGCGGCGGCGGTACATTCCTTCTCCGACAGAATCAGAGCCAGGTCATTTTTCTCCGGGTTTCCCCCCGCTTTGACGCCGCAGTGGACGCCCGAGGCGGTGAACCCCTTGGCGGCGCATACGCCGCCGGGAATTTCATTCCACATCATGTTTCCCTCACTTTACTGACGTTCCCGTTTTGGTTTGTCCCCGCCCCGCAGGGGGCGGGGACAAATCAAACCATTCACTTTATTGATTCAGGCCCTCCGTCTCGGAAAAGCCCAGCATCAGATTCATGTTCTGCACGGCCGCCCCCGAGGCGCCCTTGCCCAGATTATCAAACTGGGCGCTGAGCAGCGTCTGTTCCCCGCTGCCGGAGACGGTGATCTTCAGCGTGTCCTTTCCGGCCAGCTGACTGGTGTACAGACGCGGGCCGTCCCCCCCGAAGGGGGCCACATGGACCAGTGCCTGATCCTGATAGTAGTCGGCCAGCAGATCCCGAATATCCTCCGCGCCGGGAGTCCCGGGCAGCAGGCGGTTGTGCAGCATCACGCAGGTGGTCATGCCCTGGGGTATGTCTCCCAGCACGGGCAGGAAATTGGGAGGGGCCGCCAGTCCGGCCACCGCCTGCATCTCAGGCAGGTGCTTGTGCTGAAGGCCGATGGCATAGGGGGCCGGGGCGTCCAGAAGCGGGTCCCGGCCGGGGTCCTCATACTCCGCGATCATCTTCTTGCCGCCGCCGGAATAGCCGGTCAGGGAGTAGCAGGCCAGCGGATAGTCCCGGGGCAGAATGCCCAGACCGACCAGCGGAGCCACCGTGGACAAAAAGCCGGTGGCATGGCAGCCGGGATTGGCCACCCGGTCGGCAAATTTGATGCGCTGCCGCTGTCCGGGCAGCAGCTCCGCAAAGCCGTATACCCAGCCCTCCGCCGTGCGGTGGGCGGTGGAGGCGTCAATCACCCGCGTCCGGGAATTTTCAATCAGGGACACCGCCTCCCGTGCGGCGGCGTCCGGCAGGCACAGAAACACCAGATCGGCGGCGTTGAGAAACTTTCTCCGCTCCTCCACGTCCTTGCGCTTGTCCTCGTCAATCAGCAGCAGCTCGATGTCCTGCCGCCCGGCCAGCCGGTCATAAATCTGCAGGCCGGTGGTGCCCTCTTTGCCGTCAATATATACCTTTGGTCTGCTCATTTCCGCTCTTCCACAAACTGCTCGATCAATTCGATCTGTTTCTCCACACTCTCCCGGGCGGGGCCGCCGTAGACCTTGCGGCCGTTGACGCAGGTCTTCAGGGAGAGGGCCTGATACACATCCTCGTCAAACAGGGAGGAGATGGCCCGGAAGTCCTTCAGGGCCAGGGTGTCCAGGGTGTCGCCGGTTTTGATGCACATATTCACCAGCCGACCCACGATCATATAGGCCTCCCGGAAGGGCAGCCCCTTCTTGGTGAGATAGTCGGCGCAGTCGGTGGCGTTGATAAAGCCGCCGGCCGCCGCCCGGGCCATGTTCTTGGGCCGGACGGTGAGGGTGTCCACCATGGCCCCAAAGACGGGCAGGCACAGCTCCACCGTGTCGATGGCGTCGAAAATGGCCTCCTTGTCCTCCTGCATGTCCTTGTTATAGGCCAGAGGCAGGGACTTCATCACGGTGAGCAGGGTGACCAGGG
>CALWVX010000106.1 GCA_944385065.1 uncultured Oscillospiraceae bacterium
CTCCTGTCCGACGTGCTGGGCACCGACGAGGACCTGGTGGTCCAGCCCCTGGAGGCCGACGTGGACCGGCAGCTGCTGCGCCGGGCCATGGAGCGGCTGGACGACCGGGAGCGGCAGATCATCACTCTGCGCTTCGGGCTGGACGGGCGGCGGGAGTGCACCCAGAAGGAGGTGGCAGACCGGCTTGGCATCTCCCAGTCCTATATCTCCCGGCTGGAAAAGCGGATCATTGCCCGGCTGAAAAAGGAAATCCTGAAGATGGGGTAGGGAGCGTGCAGGGAGCTTCCCCGCAGAGGAGGAGCGGCCGGAGGCGGCAGGCAGAGAATGGAAACGGGGAGGGCGGAAAAGAAATTGACAGCACGGGCCGCTTGGGGTAAACTGTTGCTATACGTCCCGGCGGTCCGCCGCCGGGCGGAAATGGAGCAGAGCCATGAAACGAAACGCGAAAGTGTCCACGGCGGTGATCCGCCGTCTTCCACGATACTACCGGCACCTGTCCGAGCTGCAGCGGGCGGGGGTGGTGCGCATTTCCTCCAGCGCCCTGGGCAAGTCCATGGGGCTGACCGCCTCCCAGATCCGGCAGGACCTGTTCTGCTTCGGCGAGTTCGGCCAGCAGGGCTACGGCTACAAAGTGGACAGCCTGAAGGAGGAGATCGGCGAAATTCTGGGCATCCACCGGGGCCACACCATCGTGGTGCTGGGTACCGGCAACCTGGGGCGTGCCATCATCCAGAACTTCAAGTTTTCCAGCAACGGCTTTCAGCTTCTGGCCGCCTTTGACGTCAGTTCCCAGGTGGTGGGGACCCGAATCGCGGGCGTGCCCGTATACCACGCCCGTGAGCTGGAGCAGTTCCTGGCCGGTCACCGGGTGGATGTGGGGCTGCTCACCGTGCCCATCTCCGCCGCCCAGGAAATGGCCAACCGGCTGGTGAGCGCCGGGGTGCGGGGGATCTGGAATTTCACCAATCGGGAGCTGTCCGTTCCCCAGCAGGACGTGGTGGTGGAGTCGGTCCACTTTTCAGACAGCCTGCTTGCCCTGAGCTATATGATCTCCCAGGGGGGAGACGGACAGCCCGACACACAGGAGGAATCGGAATGAAAAAAATACTGCGCCCGCTGGCTCTGGTGCTGGCCCTCTGCCTGGCGGCGGGAGGGGCTCTGGCCGCCGCCGGCGACGGACCTGTGACCCTTCGCTATCTGACCCAGGTGTTCTTTCCCCAGGCTGTTCAGGAGGGGGAGGAGGCCGCCGGACAGATGCTTCAGGAGACCTATGACGCCGCCAGCGCCGCGCTGGAGCAGCTGGCCGCCGGAGGAGAGTCGGACGGCTCCCTGCTGTACAGCGCCGACCTGCGCCCCCGGGAGTGGTACGATGGGCAGCTGATCTGCCTGACCACCGGAAACGGACTCCTTCTGATGCAGGGGGCCGCCATGGTGACCCACAACGGGGCCGTGGTGGATGTGACCGATGGGACGGAGGTTCCCTCCGGCGGACTGCTGACCCCCAACCACCGCTATCTGGTGGGGGAGGACACCGCCGCGGTGTTCACTATCCTGTCCGGCTGGGCCCAGGCCGGGGTCCAGGGGAGCTACACCCTGTCCGGCGGGGCGGAAAATCCGACTCCCTTTGCCGATGTGAAGCGCACCGACTGGTATTATGCGGCGGTGTCCTATGTGTATGAAAACAACCTCTTTTCCGGCATGTCGGAGCACCAGTTCGGCCCCGGTGAGCCCATGACCCGGGCCATGCTGGTGACCGTGCTCTATCAGCTGGCCGGCGCGCCCCAGAGCGAGCTGGCCGCGGCGGACGTTTCCCTGACCGATGTGGCGGACGGGGCCTGGTATGCCCCCTATGTGCGCTGGGCGGTGGACCAGGGGATCGCCTCCGGCGTGGGAGACGGGGCCTTCAACCCCGACGGCCAGGTGACCCGGGAGCAGCTGGTGGTCATGCTGCGCAGCTTTGCCTCGGGGTATCTGGGGCTCCCGACGGAGGGGGAGAGCGACCTGTCCGGCTTTGCGGACCGGGGACAGGTGAGCAGCTGGGCGCTGGAGGCCATGGCCTGGGCGGTGACCCAGGGGGTGGTCAGCGGTTCCATCAGCGGGGACAGCGTCTATCTCAATCCCGGGAACAGCGCCAGCCGGGCGGAAGTGGCCGCCATGCTCCGTGCGTTCGCCGAGACAATTTAGAAAAAATCAGCACCGAATGAGGGCCCTGCCCATATGATGTGGGTGAGAGGGGCAGACAGCCTCCTCAAATTATAATCAGGAGGTACTCAATATGGGGTGCTGCAATAACAGCTGCGGCGGCAATAGCTGCCTGTGGATCATCATTCTCATTCTGATCCTGTTCTCCTGTGGGAGCGGGAGCAGCTGCGGCTGTGGCTGCAACAGCAATAACAACTGCGGCAATTGCTGCTGAGAGGGTCCGGACCGGGCCGTACAGACGGAAGAGCGGGGGAATGGCCTTTGTGCCGTTCCCCCGCCTTTTGTGCTGCGGCCTGGGCAGAAGGAAAAATTTTTTGGCGAAAACTAAATGAGTGGCGGGCAAATATTCTTGCATTTTTACTGCGTTTGGTGTATGATAACTCCCGCAAGCAGAGCCGGCGGTCCCCTGTTTGATGCAAATTGACGGGAGGGCCGACGGGTTTTGTCGTGCGCCCGGCTTCGCCGGGTGCGTCGGGCGTTCTCCGCCGGGAAAAGGAAAGTGGGGAAGACCTCGGGAGAAAATCCCGGGGACAGGAGGAGACGGGTCCGGCCAGGCAAAACAGAATAGGGAGGTCGAAATCTTACATGAGCAAATTTCTCAAACGCTCCGCGCATGGCGCGGAGGTCCCCCACGAGAAACGAACTTCCAACCTGGAAACGGTGGTCATGCCGCTGCCCTCCAAAATTGTGCTCTCCATGAGTCAGCACATCGGCGCGCCGGCGACACCCGCCGTCGCCAAGGGCGACCAGGTCTACGTGGGTTCCGTGGTGGGAAAGGCGGGGGGCTTTGTGTCCTCTGACATCCACTCAGGGGTGTCCGGAACGGTGGATGGGATTATCACCATCACCGGCTCCAACGGAGCGCCTCAGACCGCCGTGGTCATCATCCCCGACGGGGAGCAGAAGGTGGACCCGGCCATTGCCCCCCCTGTGGTCAACGACCTGAAGTCGTTCCAGGATGCGGTCCGCGCCAGCGGGCTGGTCGGTTTGGGCGGCGCGGGTTTCCCCACGGCGGTGAAGCTGGCCCCCAAGAACCTGGATGAAATCGACACGCTGATCATCAACGGCGCCGAGTGCGAGCCCTACATCACTTCGGATAACCGCTGCTTCCTGGAGGACACCCAGTTCATTCTGGACGGCATCCAGGCGGTGATGAAGTATCTGGAGATTCCCAAGTGCATCATCGGCATCGAGGGCAACAAGCCCGAGGCCATTGCCAAGATGCGCGCCGCCGTTCCCCAGGGGGTGGAGGTCAAGGAGCTGCCATGCCGGTATCCCCAGGGCGCTGAGAAAGTGCTCATTGAGAACTGCACCGGGCGGGAGGTTCCGTTCCCCGGCCTGCCCTCCGATGTGGGCGTCATTGTGATGAACGTCACCTCCGTTGCCTTTGTGGGCAAGTATCTGAAGACGGGAATGCCTCTGACCACCAAGCGCCTGACGGTGGACGGAGACATCATCAAGGAGCCCAAGAACGTGGAGGTCATTATCGGCACCCCCATTCAGGAGCTGATGGACTTCTGCGGCGGCTTTACCGACGAGCCGGGCAAGATCCTCTACGGCGGCCCCATGATGGGCACCTGCGTGGCCAGTCTGGATCAGCCCATTCTGAAAAACAACAACGCGGTGCTGGCTTTTTCCAAGAAGATGGCCCAGCTGCCCAAGGCCACCAACTGCATCCACTGCGGCCGGTGCACCAACGCCTGCCCGCTGGGCCTGTCCGCCAAGGAGATTGTCCAGGCCTATAACGCCGGCAATGTGGATCTGCTTCAGGAGCTCAACGCCGACCTGTGCATGAGCTGCGGCACCTGCTCCTTTGTCTGCCCGGCCAAGCGGCCTCTGGCCCCCTCCATCGCCCTGGCCAAGATCATGATGAAGAATGGAGGTAAGAAGTAATGGGCAACAAACTGATTGTCACTGCCGCGCCTCACATTACCGGCACGGACAGCACCCAGAAGATCATGCAGCGGGTGTGCCTGGCCCTGTGCCCCACCCTGATCGCCGCGGTCATCATCTTCGGCATCAACGCCCTGATCCTCACCGCGGTCACCGTGATCGCCTGCGTATTCTTTGAGTGGGCTTACTGCAAGCTGATGCACCGGGAAAATCCGGTGGGGGATTTCTCCGCCGTGGTCACCGGCATGCTGCTGGCCTTCAACCTGCCCTCCACGCTGCCCTGGTGGATGGCCGTTGTGGGCGCCTTTATCTCCATCGTCATCGTCAAGCAGCTCTTCGGCGGCCTGGGCTATAACTTCGCCAACCCCGCTATTGTGGGCCGTATCGCCCTGGCCATGGGCTTTGCCGGTCGGATGACCAGCTTCGGTTATCCCCGGGGCGTGGATGCGGCCACCGCCGCTACCCCGCTGTCCCACATCGCCGACTTCGGCCCCGGTGACTATGTGACCCTGCTGCTGGGCAACCACGGCGGCGTGCTGGGCGAGACCTGCGCCATCACCCTGATCGCCGGCGGCATCTTCCTGATCGTCACCAAGGTGATCAGCCCCGTTATTCCGGTTACTTATCTGGGCACCGTGGCCGTGCTGAGCCTGGCGGCCGGTCAGGACCCCATTGTACAGCTGCTGTCCGGCGGCCTTATCCTTGGCGCTTTCTTCATGGCCACCGACTATGTGACCTCGCCCACCACCACCAAGGGCAAGCTGATTTTCGGCCTGGGCCTGGGCATTATTACCTGCGCCATCCGGTTCCTGGGCACCATGGCGGAGGGCGTGTCCTTCTCCATCCTGCTGATGAACCTGGTTGTCCCCTATATTGAGGTCCTCACCCGCCAGGACCGCCTGGGCATTGCCAAGGTCAAGAAGAGCAAGAAGGAGGGTGCCGGGAAATGAACAACTGGATTCGTATTTGGAAACCCATCGTGGTTCTCTCCGTCATTTGTGTGATTGTGACCGGCGCGCTGGCCGCCACCAATGAGGTGACCGCCCCGATCATCGAGGAGGCCCGGATCGAGGCGGAGAACGCCGCCCGGCTGGCGGTGCTCCCCGATGCCGACGGCTTCACCGAGGTGACCGGCATCACCGTGGACGGCGTGTCCGCCGTCTATACCGCCAACAACGGCGCCGGCGCCGCCATCACCGCCTCTGCCAAGGGTTACGGCGGCGACGTGGTGGTCATGGTGGGCATCGGCTCCGACGGGAACATCACGTCCATCGAGGTCACCGAGCAAAAGGAGACCCAGGGCATCGGCTCCAAGGTCGTGGGCGACCCCGAGTACCTGGCCCGCTACAACGGCCTGTCCGCCGCCGAGCCCCTGGTGCTGGGTGAGGATGTGGACGCCATCACCTCGTCCACTGTCTCCAGCACCGCGGTGATCAACGCGGTGAACGCCGCCATCACGGCGTACAACCAGATTCCTTGAAAGGCGGTGAACCGAGATGAGTAATAACAAGCTGAAAATTTTAACCAACGGTTTTCTGAAAGAGAACCCCGTGCTGGTGCTGGTACTGGGCACCTGTCCCACTCTGGCCACCTCTACCATGGCCTCCAACGGAATCGGCATGGGTCTGGCAGCCACCTTCGTGCTGGTGTGCTCCAATATCGTTATTTCCGCTCTGCGGAAAATCATTCCCGGTCAGGTCCGCATTCCCTGCTACATCACTGTCATCGCCGGTTTCGTGTCGGTGGTGCAGATGCTGGTGGAGGCCTTTGTGCCTGCGCTGGATACGGCACTGGGCGTCTATCTGCCCCTGATCGTGGTGAACTGCATCATTCTGGGTCGTGCCGAGATGTTCGCCTCCAAAAACGGCGTTCTGGACTCCGCGCTGGACGGCCTGGGCATGGGAATCGGCTTTATGATCACCCTGACCATCATGGGCACCATCCGGGAGATCCTGGGCTCCGGCACCTGGATGTCCGGGCT
>CALWVX010000107.1 GCA_944385065.1 uncultured Oscillospiraceae bacterium
AGCACGTCCTGGGAGTAGTCCTCATAGGTCAGCTCGCCCTTCTCGATGGCGGCGCGGAAGCGGCGGGACACGTTGGTATAGCCGGAGTTGGCGGTGTAGCAGTTGATGTACGCCTTCACCCGTCCCTCGCCGATGAGCATATCCCAGTCGCCGCCGGCAGGACCGGCCCAGACGGTGAAGTCCTTCTGCCCCTGGCGCAGGATCTCGGCCACGGCGGCATAGGGCTTGCGGTTGGTGGTGAAGCCGCCGAAGGAGATGCAGTCGCCGCTCTCCACGAACTTCGCCACCGCGTCATGCAGGGAATACACTTTGTTCATGTTAAAACCCCCATTTACAAAAGTTTTTCTTCTCTCATATCTAGCGCTGAATGCTGTTTTTGCGCAGGACACGCTTTTTGACGGTGGTATTCTATCATAATTCCCACAGTCGGTCTAGCCTGTAATTTAGCAAAAAGTTTGCATATCTTCCACTGGCGTGATAAAATAGGAAAAACGAAAACCGCCGGGACAGGAGGGTACCTTTTATGACCAATGTGGAGTTCCATCTCCAGCTCAACCACAACGACACCTGGAACATGAGCCGGCTGCACTTTCACGACTTTTACGAGCTGCTGCTGCCTCTGACAAGCCCGGGCAATATCTTCGTCAACGATCAGGTCTACCCCCTCCGGCGGGGCACCCTGTATCTCATCGGCGAGAACACGCTCCACCGCACCATCGCCACCGGCTTCCACGCCCGGTATGTGCTCCATATCAGCCACCGGGCCCTGGCGCAGCTGTCCACCCCCCAGACCGATCTGACTCAGCTGGGACAGGTCTCCTTCCGCCGGGCCGAGCTGAACGCCCAGGAGATGACCGAGATTATCGAGCTGTTTCAGGCCCTGGAGCGCAACAAGAACGACGGCTCCTTCGGCAGCGACATCCGGCAGATGGTGGCCCTGCTCAACCTGCTGATCCGGCTGGCCCCCACCCTCAACGCCGCCACCGCCGGCGAGTCCATCCGCAACAAGGACTTTCTCCGGGTGGTCCCCATTCTGGACTACATCCGGGACAACCTGTCCGAGCCCCTGTCCCTGGACCAGATCGCCGGCCACTTCTACATCAGCAAGCACTATCTCTGCCGCATCTTCAAGTCGGCCACCGGCTTCTCCGTGATGGAGTACATCATCTACAGCCGGGTGCTCAAGGCCAGACAGCTGCTCCAGGAGGGGGTGAGCGTCCAGCAGGCCGGCGAGCTGTCCGGCTTCTCGGACAACTCCCATTTCATCCGCACCTTCGGCCACCTCACCGGCCTGACTCCGGGCAAGTACGCCAAGGAGTACCAGTCGGGGGATCAGGTCCTGCTGGGGGAAAATCTGAAGTCCAAGTAACTTGGGAAACGACAAAATGAGGCAGCGGCATAAGCCGCTGCCTCATTTTCGTTTTAATCTCTGGGCCGCCGATAGAACTTGCCCACGACCTTCTCCGTGCGCAGCACATTGACAAAGGCGGTGGGATCAATCTGCCGCACCTGATGGGTGAACCACCGGACGCGGCTGTCTTCCAGGACGGTGTAAACGATGGCCCTGGGCTCTCCGTTATACAGCCCGACTCCCTCCAGAATGGTGGCCGAGTGATGGGTGGACTCGACCAGCTGTCCGATGGCCTCCACGCTGGACTTCTTGGTCACGATCAGCAGCGTGTCCCGCCGGCCGTCCGGGTCCATGAGCCGGATAATCTGGGTGGAGGTAAACTGGAAGATGATGGAGTACAGCGCGGTATCCCAGCCGAACAGCAGGCCGGCCACCGCCAGCATGACCACATTGCCGCACAGAATATAGTTCCACGCGTCGATGTTCTTCCGCTCGGACAGGGGGATGGCGATGAAGTCGGTCCCCCCCGAGGTGACCCGCACCAGCAGGCACAGGCTCAGGGCAAAGCCGTTGATCATCCCGCCGAAGATGCACACCAGAAGGACGTCCTCCGTGATCTCGATGGAGGGAATCAGGTCGGTGAAAAAGCTGGTGAGCACAATGGACAGGCAGGAGTACAGGGTGAATTTTTTCCCCACAAGCCGGAAGCTGATAATGGCCGGAACCGCGTTGAACAGCAGGTTGATGGGAGAAAAGGGCAGCTCCACTTCCAGATAGGTGATGGCCAGGCGCTGAATCAGCCGGGTCAGCCCGGTAAACCCGCCGGGAAACAGGTCGCCGGCCGCCACGAAGCTTTTGAAGTTCAGGGCGTAGAGAAGAGAGGCCAGCGTAATGACCAGCACCCGGACCGCCGCGTTCTCCTGCCAGGGTTTGCGCTCTGAAATCGTCCCCATGCCGCGCCTCCTTATTTGGCCTGCGCCAGGATGTCAATATTCTTCATGAAGTACTCCACCCCGGAGTAGATGGTGGTCAGCACGATGACCGCGGTGCAGATGGAGTCCATCACCGGAGGGATGGGCAGCAGCATCAGCACAATGCACACCATGGTGGAGGCGGTCTTCACCTTGCCCGACCAGCCGGCGGCAATGACCCGCCCCTTGTCGGCGGCCACCATGCGCAGGCCGGACACGCCGAACTCCCGGACAATGACCACCAGCACAGCCCAGGCGGGCATCCGTCCCACCTCCACAAACCAGAGCATGGCCGCCATCACCAGACACTTGTCCGCCAGGGGGTCCATAAACTTGCCGAAGTCGGTGATCTGATTGTAGTGGCGGGCAATGTACCCATCCAGCGCATCGGTGGCGCTGGCGATCACAAAAATGGCCAGCGCCCACCAGCGCGCTCCGGGCACATCCAGATAGAGCACCAGCAGAAAAGCCGGGATCATCACCACCCGCAGGATGGTGAGCTTGTTGGCGGTGTTCATGGGTCGGTATCTCCTTTTTTCGTTTCCTCGCCGGGGACATACTCCATGATGTCCCCCGGCTGACAGTTCAGGTAGGCGCAGAGTTTTTCAATGGTGCGGGTGTCCACATGGTGTTTGCCGGTTCGCAGACTCTCCAACGCAGACATGCTGATCACTTTATCCTTTCGGAGGTCATACTTTTTCAGGCCCTTTTGCTTCAAAAGCTGAAACAGTTTGTTATAACACAGAGGCACCCTTACCACTCCTCGCCTATCATAGCATACTGACAGCCCGGAATAAAGTGCAATTTCACAAAAAGTTATGTTCTGAAATTGGGAGAATGATCAATTGATTTTGCACGGAATATCGTGTATTATGAAATCAGTCCTCAATCTCCCCGGTCAAGTCCCCGTCGGCCACGCCGGTGATGCGCACCCGGACAAACTCCCCGGCGGGCACCAGCCCGGCGGCGGTGAACAGCACCCGGCCGTCGATCTCCACCGAGTCGGCGTAGGTCCGGCCCACATAGCAGCCCTCGGCGCTGTCAAAGCCCTCGCACAGCACCTCCATGACGGTGCCCAGCCGGGCCTCGTTGTACTCGTCCATGATCCGGGACTGCAGGTCCACCACCAGCTCCACCCGGTGCTCGGCCACGGCGGGGTCCACCTGATGGTCCATCCGCTCGGCCAGGGTGCCCTCCTCCGGCGAGAACTGGAAGACGCCCACCCGCTGAAGCTTCTCCTCCCGGAGGAACCGGCACAGCTCCTCAAACTCCGCCTCCCCCTCTCCGGGCAGACCGCAGATCAGGGAGGTGCGGATCACCACGTCGGGCATGGCCGAGCGCAGCTTGGCAAACAGCTCCTTCAGCTCCTGCTTGGTGTTGTGCCGGCGCATGGCCTTCAAAATGGCGTCGTTGCAGTGCTGGATGGGGATGTCCAGATAGTGGACGATCTTGGGCGAGGAGGCGATCACGTCGATCAGCTCGTCGGTGATCACTTCCGGGTACAGGTAGTGCAGGCGGATCCAGTGGAAATCAAGTTTACATAACTCTTTCAGCAGTCCGGCCAGGCTGCTCCCGTCCCCCAGGTCCATGCCATAGCGGGTGATGTCCTGGGCAATGACGATGAGCTCCTTCACCCCGGCCTCCGCCAGCTTCTTCGCCTCGGCCAGCAGGCGGTCCATGGTCCGGCTGCGGTAGCGGCCCCGAAGCTTGGGGATGATGCAGAAGGCGCAGCCGTTGCTGCACCCCTCGGCGATTTTCAGATAGGCGGTGTAGGGGGGCGTGGTGACGATCCGCTCCCCGTCGTCATAGGCCCGGTCGATCCGCTGGAAGTGCTCGGGCCGCTCCCCCGCCATGAGCTGGTTCACCGCCTCCACCACGTCGGTGTAGCTGCCGGTGCCCAGCATGCCGTCCACCTCGGGCAGCTCGGCGCGGATGTCGTCGGGATAGCGCTGGCTGAGACAGCCGGCCACCAGCAGCTTTTTCAGCTTGCCCGCCTTTTTCAGCTCGGCCAGCTCCAAAATGTTGTCAATGGCCTCGCTCTTGGCCGACTCGATGAAGCCGCAGGTGTTCAGCACCGCCACATCGGCCCCCTCCGGGTCGCCGGTGACGGTAAAGCCCGCCTTCCGGCACAGGGCCATCATCTGTTCGGTGTTGATCAGGTTTTTCGCACAGCCCAGTGAGACAAAGGCGACTTGATATGACATGGCGTTCGCTCCTTGGTTAATTGGTAATGCTCCCGGGAAAGCCGCCGCCCGCGGCGGACGGCCTACTCCCCTCTCCAGGTCGGGTCGTCGGTGATGCCCAAGAGGTAATCAGCCGACACTTTGTAATAATTGCACAGCTGATACAAACGGTCCAGGTTGGTGCCGGATTTCCCGTTTTCAATATCACTGATCTGCGTTCTCGTGACCCCAAGGATCTCGGCGAGTGCTTTTTGGGACAGATCATGCTCTTCCCGTAACGCTAAAAGCCGTTTTCCTAAAAGTTCTTTGTCAAACATCGGAATCTCCTCTTGACAACGTAGATTTTATCTACTATATTAAACGTAGATTATATCTACGTCATCATTATGGAAGGGAGCAGCATGATGCGCAATCAATTTATGTATGACCTGTATTGCTACTATATGGAGAATATGACCATACCCGAGGACCCGGAGATCCGGCAGGCCATGGACACCCTGATCAGGCTTGAGGCCAAATTTGCAAAGACCATGGGGATGAAATTCGTACAGGAGTACGAAGAGGCAGAATTTCAGGCCCGCGCCTGGCAGGAGGAGGCCGCCTTTCTGGCCGGCTGCCGCCTGGGGGCAAATCTCATGCTCGCCGCCCTCCCCTATCCGTCCAGTTCCACCTCTGCCCCAAACCGGTTCAGCCCCTCCCGGATGTCCGACCAGGAGTAGCCCCGGCGGGCCAGGGCGTCGGAGGCCTTTTTCAGCTCCTGCCGGTCGGGGGTCCGGCCGGCCAGCCGTTTGGTCAGAAAGGCGTCGATGGCGTCGGCGGGGTCCTCCGCCTGGGCCAGAGCCTCGTCCCACAGGTCCCGGGGAACTCCCCGGCGGTAGAGCTCGTCCCGAATTTTTTTCTCTCCATAGCCCCGGGCGGAGTAGTGGCGGGCCACCAGGGCGGCGTACTGGCCGTCGTTGAGATAGCCCAGCTCCTCCAGCCGGCCGCAGATGGCCTCCCGCTCCTCTTCACCGGCCCCCCACTGTTCCAGCTTCCGCCCCAGTTCCGCCCGGGACTGGGGCTTTCTGGCCAGCAGGGACAGGGCCTTTTCCTTCCAATCACCCCGGAGGGCGGCGGCCTGCAGGGCCTCCGCCTCCCGGTCCGTGAGCTCCTTCCCCGCGTAGAGGGCGAAGTCCACCACCTCGCTCTCCCCCAGGCGCAGGAGGGAACCGTCCTCCATCGCCGCCAGCCACCGGCCCGGCACATGCCGGGAGGGCTTGAGCTCCTGGATTACCATGGCCGGTTACGCCTCGTCGGAGCCGTCGTCAAAGTCGTCGGCGGACACGTCCACCGCCCGGCCGGCGGCCCTGGCGGCGATCTGGGCCTGCTTGCTCATGAGCTTATAGGAGTTGGCCCGGATCTCGCTTTCAATCTGCTGGGCCAGCTCGGGGTTGTCCTTCAGATACTGCTTCACCGCGTCCCGGCCCTGGCCCAGGCGCATCTCGCCCATGGAGAACCAGGAGCCCGACTTCTG
>CALWVX010000108.1 GCA_944385065.1 uncultured Oscillospiraceae bacterium
GTGGAATTATATGATTGTATCAATTTTATTTTGAATCGAACCCAAAGCGCCGTCCACGTTTACTTCAAGGAGAAACTGACCGCCTTTGATGTAACCCCCATTCAGTATTCCCTTTTGAAATGCCTTTGGGACAGCGACATGCAGACTCCCACCAAGCTGGCCCAGACGCTTCAGATGGATGCATCTACCATCACCGGCTTGATCGAGCGGTTGGAGCGGAAGAATCTGGTCACGCGGGAGTACAGTATGGAGGACCGTCGCTCTATTTGTATCCGCCTGACTCCAGAGGGAAAGAGCCTGCAGCCGGGCGTGGAGGCCACGATTCAGCAGGCCAATGCGGAGGCTCTGAAGGGCCTGACTGACGAGCAGGCGGCCGCGTTCAAGAAGATTTGCGGGCTGATCCAGGAAAATGTCAAACGCTGAGGGACGTCTGGTCCGGAGAGAAAGAGCGGCTCTTCAGACTTGAATCCGATCGTCGGAGACGTCCGTGTTACTTTGCGCGCCGGCCATGGAGAAATCCATGGCCGGCGCGCCCTGTTTCACTTCCAAATGATGGTCAGCTTCTGGGCTGCGGCGTCTGCTTGTCAAACGCGGGATTTGTGAGATACACGTTCCGGGCGTCCATCTTTTCCTTGCACAGCCGCAGGCATTCGCCGAAGCGCTGGAAATGAACAATCTCCCGTTCCCGCAGGAACCGGATCACGTTGTTCACATCCGGGTCATCGGACAGGCGCAGAATATTATCATAGGTAAGGCGGGCCTTCTGCTCGGCCGCCAGATCCTCGGTCAGATCGGCAATCACGTCGCCGGTGGACTGAATCGATCCGGCGCTCCAGGGAAATCCGGAGGCGGCGGTGGGGTAGATCCCGGTAGTGTGATCCACAAAGTAAGGCGCAAAGGCCGGAGAATTTTGCACCTGCTCGTCGGTCAGGTTCCGGGTCAGCTGGTGAACGACGGCAGCCACCATCTCCATATGGCCCAGTTCCTCTGTGCCGATGTCTGTGAGCAGCCCCTTGGCTTCGGCATACGGCATGGCGTACCGCTGAGACAGGTAGCGCATGGAGGCCCCCAGTTCTCCGTCCGGCCCGCCATACTGGCTGATGATCATGGCGGCCAGTTTGGGGTTTGGGGTGGCGATCTTTACCGGAAACTGCAGCTTTTTCTCATAGACAAACATCTCACTTCACCTCATTCTGCCCGAAATTCCAGGGCCACGGGTCATTCAGCCACTGATAGCTGCTGCCTGACGCGGCGGCCGTGCGGGTGATTGGCCCGAACTTGGACTCATAGGCCGCTTTGGCTGCCTTTTCCATTGCCGCATACTGCTGAAACATCTGGAAGGCCTCGGTGTCGTCCGGATGGGTATCCAAATAAGTGCCCAGCTCCAGTACCACAAAGTCCAGCGCCTGAAGTTCCGTCATGGGACTGGAGGGCAGGGTGGAGCCCTCCGTCTTCAGGTGGAAGGGCAGATTCAGCCCCGGAAACAGGGTGCCCTGGCTCAGTGCTTCCGCCTGGGCATATTTCTGGCTTCCTGTCTGCTGAAAGGGGACATAGGGGACGGCCAACCCGGCGCAGGACGGCATGGTGCCGTTGCCGTCAGGACAGCTGGCAGACTGAACCGCTGTGCTGGCGCTGTTTGGCGAGGCGCTGCGGGTGCCGTTGGCGTCTTGATACAAAGGGGATTCCCTCCTATTAATCTGGATTGGAGAGGGCGCCGGCCCCTAGAGGGGGCGGCGTCCCCCTCACACCAGTCTATGCACCGGCCCCTTCTCTGGCCCACGCATACCCCGGATGCGCCCCCCATAGGATAGGGGGGAGGTGGTCACAATGAAACAAGGGGTGTGCCTGGCGGCTGCGCTGCTGGGCGTGTGGGGGCTGCTCACTCTTATGGTGGGACACCTGAACAATCTGATCGTTCCAGTTGTCCAGCCGGTCTCCGCTCAGGAAGCGATTTTAATCCTGGATGCGGGCCACGGTGGAGAGGATGGAGGAGCAGTATCCGTGACCGGTGTGCCGGAGAGCCGGATCAATCTGGAAATTGTTCTGAAACTGCGTGATATTCTGGCGCTGTACGGCGTGGATCCGGTCGTGCTGCGGGAAGAGGACGTCTCTCTTCACGACTCAGACGCCGCTACGCTGCGGGAGAAGAAGCGTTCCGACTTGCAAAACCGGGCGGCTGCCGTCGAGGCGGTAACCGGGGGAACTCTGATGAGTATTCATCAAAACTCCTACCCAGGCAGGCAATACCGGGGAGCGCAGGTTTTTTACGCCCCTACAGAGGGGTCGCAGGAATTGGCCGAGACTGTTCAAACCGCGCTGAGGACAGCTCTTCAGCCCGACAACAACCGGCAGCCCAAGCCGATTCCGGATTCCGTCTATCTTCTGCATCACATCTCCTGTCCCGCCATTTTGGTGGAATGCGGGTTTCTGACCAACCCGGAGGAGGAAACCCTCCTGCGAACTTCGGACTATCAGAAACAGCTGGCGGCGGTGCTGGCCGGAGCATGGCTGACGGCTCCCCAAATGGAACCTCCAACGTGTTGAGAATGAACAAAGCCGCCAGCTTCGCTGGCGGCTTTGTTCATGGAAGTTCAGCCCTCAAGATTTTGATGTTCAGGACCATACAGAAAGGCAGAGGAGAAGTCGAACAGGGTGTGCAGAATGATACAGAAAAGCAGAGAGTCTGTCCCGAGAAATAAAAAGCCGAACAACATACCCAGCAATGCCGTTTTGACCATGCCGTCAACTCCCTGGTAGAAGTGAGCAAGCCCGAACAGGATGCCGGCCGCTGCGGCCAGCCCGTAAGCAGAAATCCCGGGAAACACAGTTCCCAAAAGCCACAGAGCAAAACCGCGAAATACGACCTCTTCCGAAATACCCGCCGTCAGTGCGGCAAGCGTGAACCACCGCTTTTCCCGGTGAGAGCGGGGAATCAGGTTATCCACTACGCAGGCATACCACCCTCCGCGGTCCCTCCGCTTCTTCAGCGCAAGCGCCTGCTCCCGGCGAAAAGCAGGATTCAGAGAAAATGACAACATCTGATAGAGAAAGAGCACGGTAAGAAGCCCCGCGATCAGAAGCACGGCGAGCCTGAACACGATATGGGTCCCATTCTCGGACAGAGAAAGGGGGCGGAAACCGAGATCGTAGGTTGTGACTGGCAATGCTGCCGTCACCACCAGAACCGCCGCCAACGAACCGACATTCCACCTGATGGAACTGCGATAGCGCCTGATCCGATCTTCTTCCGAGACCGTGCTTCCGCACAGGTGCCTGGCGGCGGCATAACCAAAACCAGCCAGGCATCCCAGATATGCGGCCAAAGCCAGAAGCAGGAGCAGATTCATGACAACGCCTCCCCACACGGCGGCAGCTTCTTTTGAATCATTATAGCATGGCGCGAACAGCTGGGCAATCCGCTGTTTACGCCGCGCTGAAAATCTGATAAAATAAAGCAAAACAGTCCCGGGGGGAAGTATACTGATGAAATCCAAATCTGTCTTCTACTGTACCGAGTGCGGCAATGAGACCCCCAAGTGGCAGGGCAAATGTCCCGCCTGCGGGGCCTGGAACACCATTGTGGAGCGGCCTGCCGACCGCCCTGTCAAAAAGGCCGCCTCGGGCCTCAAGGGCTCCGCGCTCGGCATCCCCATCAATCGTCCCGCGCCGATGGCCCAGGTGGAGACGACGGACGAGCTTCGCTTTTCCACCGGTATGGGTGAGCTGGACCGGGTGCTGGGCGGAGGGGCGGTGAAAGGCTCGCTGGTCCTGGTGGGCGGCGCGCCGGGGATCGGCAAGTCCACCCTGATGCTGCAGATCTGTGACAGTCTGTGCCGCTTTGCCAAGGTCCTGTATGTATCCGGAGAGGAGTCCCAGCGGCAGATCAAGCTGCGGGCCGAGCGCCTGCATGTGGGGGGAGAGGGTCTGTATCTTCTGTCCGAGACAAACCTGGAAAACCTATTGGATGCCGTTCATGAACTGCAGCCGGACATACTGATCGTGGACTCGATCCAGACCCTGTATCACGGCGACATCGCCTCGGCCCCCGGCAGCATCAGCCAGGTGAAGGAGTGCACCATGGCCCTGATGCAGCTGGCAAAAGGGGAGGGGATCACCGTCTTTGTGATCGGCCATGTGAACAAAGAGGGGTCTATCGCTGGACCGAAGGTTCTGGAACACATGGTGGACTGTGTGCTCTATTTTGAAGGGGAGCGGCAGATGGCTTACCGGATTCTCCGGGCGGCCAAGAACCGGTTTGGAGCCACCAACGAGATCGGGGTGTTCGAGATGGAGGACGGCGGACTGGCAGAGGTCCCCAACCCCTCAGAGGCCCTGCTGGCCGGCCGGCCGGCGGACGCGCCGGGCACCTGTGTTGCCTGCGTGATGGAGGGCGTTCGGCCGGTGCTGGCAGAGATTCAGGCCCTGGTGGTGCCCTCCAGTCTGGGAAATCCCCGCCGGGTCAGCAACGGATTTGATTACAGCCGTTCCATGCTGCTGCTGGCCGTGCTGGAAAAGAGGGGAGGGCTTCTGGTTGGGAACTGCGACGCCTATCTGAATGTGATCGGCGGACTGTATCTGGAGGAACCCGCCGCCGACTTAGCCGCCGTCCTGGCCCTGGCCTCCAGCTTCCGGGACAAGCCCGTGCCCCATGATCTGGCCGCTGTGGGTGAGGTTGGGCTCACAGGGGAGCTGCGCGCGGTCAGCGCCCTGAATCAGAGGCTGGCCGAAGTCCGGCGGCTGGGATTTACCAAGTGTATGGTTCCCGCCCGGGTCCAGGGAAAGCTGGCTGTCCCGGAGGGGCTTGACCTGATCCGGGTGTCCAATATCCGGGAGGCCATGGCCGCGCTGCTGTAACGTCCGGGAGTCCTCGACCGGCTCTCTCGGTACAAAGTTGACACAGCCCAGCCGGGCGTCCCCGGGTGAGGCGGCCCGGGACAGGGAACAGTATCCGTCAATCTGATAGACACACGGATCGGTACAGGCAATCAGGCTCAAAGCGGCTCAACTCCATTTCTGCGGCAGCGATATACGGAATAGTATGCCCGGATGGGAATCGGTTATGTTTTCGGGACAGCAGGGGGAGGAATCAAAGGTGGCATTCTTTCCATATCAGGGGAAACAGGTTTTTTACGAGGAAATCGGGCAGGGGGCCCCTGTGATCTTTCTGCACGGCAATACCGCTTCCGCCCGGATGTTTGAACTTTTGATGCCGCTTTATACGGACAAGTTTCACTGTGTCCTGATCGACTTTCTGGGAAACGGCCGGTCTGACCGGGTGAATCAGTTTCCAGCCGACCTCTGGCAGGACCAGGCCGGACAGGTGATTGCCCTGGCGGAGTACCTGCACATGGGGAAAATAGGGCTGATCGGTACAAGCGGCGGCGCCTGGGCGGCACTCAATGCGGCTCTGGAACGGCCGGATTTATTCTGTGCTGTGACGGCGGACAGCTTTGACGGACGAACTCTGCACGACCAGTTTGCGGAAAATCTGATCGCAGAGCGGGCTGCCGCTAGGCAGGACCCGCTGGCCAGACAGTTTTACCAATGGTGTCAGGGGGATGACTGGGAACAGGTTGTCGAACGCGATACTGAGGCGCTTTCCCGGTGCGCGCGTGAGCAGAGACCGCTGTTTTGCCATCCGCTGAATCAACTGGAAGTTCCGGTTCTGCTTATGGGGAGCCGGACGGATAAGCTGTGCCGAGACAATCTGAAACAGGAATATGAGGCGATGGCCGCGCTGATTCCAAACGCGGTGATCCATTTCTTTGAGGACGGCGGACATCCTGCTATTTTGTCCAACGCGGAGGCCGCCGCAGAAATGATCTCGGACTTTTTTCATCAGCACAGTTTCCGTCCGTTTGAGGTAGTCCGATGAACCCATGGGGGTGTCCGGCGTCCGTTCCCGCAGGGGAGGACCCGGGTTGACAAGTTTTATTCAGCTGTGTTACAATAAAGCCATCCGTTCAGGTCAACAAAATAAA
>CALWVX010000109.1 GCA_944385065.1 uncultured Oscillospiraceae bacterium
CCCGGGCCACGCTGTCCATGGCGTCCGCCGTGGTGCGCTGCCCCTTTTCCCGGCGCTTCTGGGCGTCCCAGGCGGACAGAGCGCCCTCCGGATCTCCGGCCGTCTGGGCGCCAAACACATGGGGGTGGCGGAAGATCAGCTTCCGGCAGATTCCGTCCACCACGTCGTCGAAGGTGAACCGGCCCTCCTCCCGGGCCATCTGCGCGTGAAACACCACCTGAAGCAGGACGTCGCCCAGCTCCTCCCGGAGATTGTCCACATCCCCCCGGTCGATGGCGTCGGCGGCCTCATAGGCCTCCTCCAGCATATTCTCCCGAATGGACTGGTGGGTCTGCGCCCGGTCCCAGGGACAGCCGTCCGGGGCGCGCAGCGCCTCCATAATCCGGCGCAGGTCCTCCACCGTATAATGAGATGCATATTGAAAATCTACCACAGTTTTTCTTCCTTATCAAGCTATTTTTCTATTTTTCCCGGGAAACAGGGAAATTCTCCCCCTCCCCCGCCTTAATTACGACCAAAATGTGGAAAACAGAGTCACAGACGCAGCAGCCGGGCCAGCTTCTCCCCCTTGGGCATCAGGGCCAGATCCTCCCGGGAAATGGCCCGCAGCAGCACGATCAGCACAGCATACACCGCCACTGCCGCGCCGATGGCGACCAGAGTGGCCACCGCGTTGCCCGACCAGCTGAGCACCCGCTCCGTCTCTCCCTCGGGAACAACAGACAGCACCCGGCTGAGCAGGCCGTACACCGCCCACGCGGTGCCGCCCATGAGAGCGGAAGCGGCCAGCGGCTTGGCAAAGATGGGCAGAAACCGGGGATGGTGGGGAACCACCCGGGCAATGATGGCCAGATCCAGCGCCAGGCACAGGGCAAAGCACAGCACGCTGCCCACCGGAGCGCCGTAGATGCCGATCTCCCCCATGCCCACAAGAGTATAGTTGGTGACCACTTTGACCACGCCCCCCAGCACCATCACCACCACGGGCAGGGTGACAAAGCCGTAGGCCTGGAGCACGGAATTGCACACCAGGGTCACGCAGGAGAAGATGGCGGTCAGCCCCAGGGTGGACAGCAGAGAACCGGCCAGGGGGGCGTTCAGACTGGTAAACAGCAGGCGGATGATGGGCTCGCCCATGACAAACAGCCCCACCCCCATGGGGAAGGACAACAGGGCGGCAATGCGCAGGGCGGAACCGGACACCCGGCTGGCTCCCCGCCGGTCCCGCCGGGCCAGGGCCCCCGACACCGCCGGAATCACCGAGGCGGTGAGGGCGGCCATAAGGGCGGTGGGCAGGTTGTAGATGTTGATGGCCCCGTTGTAGTTGCCGTAGAGCGTGCGGCTGATGTCCTGGAGCACCTCGTCCAGGGCCAGGGCGGCCGTCTGCAGAGCGGTGGGGGACTGGCTGGCCGCGGCCTGCTGCACCTGCTGGTGCAGGGTGGCCATGGAGGCGCTCATGCCCGCCTCCAGCTGTCCGGTCCAGGTGTTCAGAGCCTGCCGCAGGGGCTCAAAATCGGTGACGCCGGCGTACATGCTCCAGCTGGCCGGGTCCTCCAGCAGCACCCTCTGCACCTGCCCCTGGACCAGAGCGGAGTCGATCACCGTGACGATGCCCACCATGGAGGAGCTGAGGGTAATGGGAATGGCGATGCGCAGCAGCTCCCGGAGGATTTCCGAGCCCCGGTCGGGGACATCCCGGTCCGCCCGGGGCTCCCGCAGGCGCTGGCGCAGGTGGTGAACCGCCATATAAATGACCGCCACGATGGTGCCCACCGTCACGCCGGTGATGGCGCCGGCCGCGGCCACGTCCTCTCCCTGTCCCGACTGGATGATCCACAGGGCCAGGGACAGACCGATGACCAGCTTGCACAGGGCCTCGATGATCTGGGAAATGGCGGTCGGTGTCATCTGCCCGTGGCCCTGGGCATAGCCCCGGAAGGCGGACAGGCAGCCCACGCACACCACCGCCGGCGCCAGGGCCCGGATGCCCAGCGCCGCCTTGTCGTCGTTCATCAGGGAGGCCAGATAGTCGGCCTGGAAGAACATGATGAAAAACGAGATGCCGCCCAGCAGCAGAAAGACTCCCAGCGAAATCCGGAAAATCTTGTGCACCTGATTGCGCCGGCCCAGGGCGTTGGCCTCGGACACCATCTTGGAGACCGCCACCGGCAGACCGGCGGTGGAGATGGTCAGCAGGACGGAGTAAATATTATAGGCGTTGCCGAAATCGGCGTTGCCCTGTTCCCCAATGATGTTGGTCAGGGGAATCTTGTAGAACATGCCGATCAGCTTGACCACCAGGATTCCCAGGGCCAGAACGGCGGCACCGCCGAAAAAGGTATTCTGCTTCTGCCCGCTCAGCCGGCGGGGAGCGGGATCACGATAGGCCATAGACAGCCTCCTGTTTCAACCAAAAATGCGGGGCAGGGCATAGCCCTCCACCTCGGCGCGGATACGCTCCAGATCCAGGGTGACAAAGGTCCCGTTTTCATATATGACCTTCCCCCGGGCCATATTCATGGACACGTCGGAGCCGCGGGCGGAATAAACCAGATTTTCATACACATCGTGGCAGGGGGTCAGGCCGGGGGCGGTAAAGTCCACCAGAATCAAATCGGCGGTTTTGCCCGGAGCGATCACCCCGGTGTCCGTCCGGCCCAGAGCTCTGGCCCCGTTCACCGTGGCCATCTCCAGGGCCTGGAGGGCGGACACGGCGGCGGGGTCCCTGGTCACCCCCTTGTGAAGGATGGAAGCCAGCTTGATCTCCTCAAACAGGTCGTGGCTGTTGTTGGAGGCCACCCCGTCGGTGCCCAGGGCCACGTTGACCCCGGCGCTGAGAAGGGCGGGCACCCGGGCCACCCCGGAGGCCAGCTTCAGATTGGACACCGGGTTGTGGACGGCGGTGACGTGCCGCCGGGCCATGAGGGCCATATCCTCGTCGGTCACCCACACGCAGTGGGCCGCCGTCCCTCCGTTCTGCCACACACCGTACCGGTCCAGAAGGCGGATGGGCGTCTCTCCCCAGCGCTCCAGACACTCCTGATGCTCCCGCTCCGTCTCGGAGGCGTGGACCTGCATCCGAAGGCCGTGGGCGGCGGCATAGTCGGCCATCCACTGCCACAGGGGCGGATTGGAGGTATACTCCGCGTGGATGGAGGCGTCCACCAGAATCTGGCCGTCTCCCGCCCCGTGCCACTCCTCCGTCAGGGCAGTTTGATTTTGACAGTCGCCGCACTTCTCCGGGGAAAAATCCTCCGGGGCGCCGAAATACACCCCGCCGCAGGACAGGTTGGCGGAGATGCCCGCCTCCAGCACCTGCCGGGCGATGGTGCCCGTCTTCATATACATGTCGGCAATGCAGGTGGTGCCCGAGGCGATCATCTCCGCCAGCCCCAGGGCCGCTCCGGCGGCCACGCACTGCTCGTCCAGCTTGGCCTCAGCGGGGAAGATATAGTCGTGGAGCCAGGTCTGCAGGTCACAGCCGCCCCCGTACCCCCGCATCAGGGCCATGGGCACATGGGTATGGGCGTTGACCAGGCCGGGCATCAGCACCTTGCCCGTGCCGTCGATCACCCGCTCAAAGGGCCCGTCGGGGCGCCGGGTGCCCACAGAGGCGATCTTGGTCCCCTCCACCGCCACACAGGCGTCCTTCAGCACCCGCCGCTCCTCATCCATGGTGACGGCGGTGACGTGTTCAAACAGGATTGCCATAGGTCGCTCCTTATCCGCGCAAAAATTGTCTGGCCCGGTCCAGCTCATCCTTCCGGACATACAGCTTATACTCCACCCGGGCCTCGTTGTTCATGCCGAAGGTGCCGGTGCGGCCCCGGCTGCTGCCGCCGAACAGCCCCTCCAGCATGGACGGGCTGGCCAGATCCTTGGTCTTATACCGGTAGTCGAGCCCGGCCGCCTCCAGGGCATACCGCACCTGGTTGAATCGGTTCAGGTCGTAGGTGATCAATAGCTCCGCGCGGTTGAAGGGAGTCATCATGCTCAGGACCTCCTTTTCAAATCGGGCAGGGATGTCACAGCTCCCGCAGGCAGGCACGGATCAGCCCGGAGAACTTCTCCCGGGCTGCCTCTCCCGCCTGGAGCACCTCCTGTTCGCTGAGGGGCTGATCCAGAATGCCGGCGGCCATGTTGCTCAGCAGCGTGAGGCCCAGCACCTCCATGCCGCAGTGGCCGGCCACGATCACCTCGGGGGCGGTGGACATGCCCACCGCGTCGGCGCCCAGAATCCGGGCGGCCCGCACTTCGGCGGGCGTCTCATACTGGGGTCCGTAGCAGTAAAAATAGACCCCCTCCCGCAGGGGAATGCCCTGCGCCCGGGCGGCCCGTCGGGCCAGCTCCTGGAGCCGGGGGGTGTAAAGATGGGAGGCGTCCGGGAAGCGGGGGCCGAAATCCGGCAGATTCTCTCCCCGCAGCGGGGACTCGGAAAACAGCTTGATCTGGTCGGTGATGAGCATCAGATCCCCCGCCTGCCAGGCGGTATTCACACAGCCGGCGGCGTTGGTCACCACCAGAGTCTCGCACCCCAGCAGCCGCAGCACCCGCACCGCGTAGGACACCTCCTCGTAGGAATAGCCCTCATAGTGGTGCATCCGCCCCTGCATCACGGCCACCCTCCGGCCCTCCAGCGTGCCGAATACCAGCCGGCCCTTATGGCCCGGGGCGGTGGAGCATTTGAAGTGGGGAATCTCCCGGTAGTCCACGCAGACCGGATTCTCCACCTCTTCCCCCAGGCTTCCCAGGCCGGAGCCCAGCACCATGGCCACCTGGGGCACAAAGGCTCCCAGCCGCGCCCGGACGGCCCGGGCGCTCTCCCGATACTGTTCCATGGTATAGGTCATTCCGCGCTCCTCCTCACAGCTCCCGGCCGCAGGCGCGGCAGAATTTGTCCTCCCGGCCGCAGGGCGCGCCGCAGGCGGGGCAGGTCTGGGCCTGCCGCAGGTCGGCGATGCGGGCCTTCAGCTCGGCGATCCGCTCGCCGGTCTCATCCGCCCGGCCCAGCAGGTCGGTGACCCGCTCTCCCGAAGGCGGGCAGCCCCGATGGGTATCCACCATCACCTGGCCCAGCTGGCGCAGAATGTCGCTGTACTCTCCGTTCAGGTCGAACAGCTGCACGTTCAGCTTGGCCACATCCACCATCTGTCCGGCTTTCTTCCCCGCCGCCCGGGCGGTGTCGCCGGCGGTGCCCCGGATCCGCTCCAGCAGCTCCTTCACCTTTTCGTCCATCAAAACTCGCTCCTTTCCAGCCAGCCTTTGGGACTCATGTGGCCTTATTTTACACCAACCTCACTGTAATTGCAACCAAAACCGCCCTCCGGCGGGGGGCGCCAGCTTTTCCATTGCTATTTTCTGCAAAGGGTGGTAAAATAAAACCATTCTGGGGTCGTCCGACCTGACGGCCTGTCATGCGGGGAACCGGGTCCCCGCCGGAACACCCACAGACACAGACAGGGGGGTCTTTATGCGCAAGCTGGTCATGGAAAAGGCGGCGGTCAAGCATAATCTATCCGTCATCAAGAGCCGGGCCCAGGGCGCGGCCATCTACGGCGTGCTCACCGGGGACGGGGGAGGCGCGGGCACAGTCCCCCTGGCCCGGCTGCTCCGGGACGAGGGCATCACCCGCTTTGCCGTCTCCGAGATCCGGGAGGCGGAGCAGCTGCGGGAGGCCGGCTTTGAGGACGAGGAGATCCTCATGCTCCGCTCCACCACCGACCGGGAGGAGCTGGAGCGGCTGGTGGACCTGAATGTGGTGTGCACCATCTCCTCGGTGGACACGGGGATGGCCCTGAACGCCCTGGCGGAAAATCGCTCCACCGTGGCCGAGGCCCATATCCAGGTGGATACGGGGATGGGGTTTGGCGGATTTCTGGTCAGCGAACCGGAGAAAGTCCTGCTGGCCTACCGCTCCCTGCCCAACGTGGCCCTGTCCGGCAT
>CALWVX010000110.1 GCA_944385065.1 uncultured Oscillospiraceae bacterium
AAAATGACGAGATTTCATTTTATTCCGTCGTCTGCGGACGACGGAACTCCTTGCAGGAGGGCTTTTTTGACAAGCTGAGGGGCGGACCGCCGTTGGCGGTCCGCCCCTGTCAGGTTATGCGTTCGGTTCTGCTCAGTCCTGCTCCCAGTTGTGGTAGACGTTCTGCACGTCGTCGTTATCCTCCAGCAGGTCGATGAGCTTCTCCATGTTTTTGATGTCGGCCTCGTCGGTGAGCTTCACATAGTTCTGGGGCACCATCTGCACCCCGGCCTCCAGGAAGGTATAGCCCTTCTGCTCCAGCGCCTCGCACACGGCGGAAAAGGCGTCGGGGTCGGTGTACACCTGGAACACGTCGTCGTCGGCCTGCATGTCGTCGGCGCCGGCCTCCAGCGCGTCCATCATCACCGTGTCCTCGTCCAGGTCCTCGGCGTCCAGGACGATGACCCCCTTCTTGTCAAAGGACCAGGACACGCAGCCGGTGGCGCCCAGCCCCTTGCCGTACTTGTCCAGCAGGTGCCGGACCTCGGGGGCGGTGCGGTTGCGGTTGTCGGTGAGGGCCTCCACAATGATGGCCACGCCGTTGGGGCCGTAGCCCTCGTACACCACGCTCTCAAAGCTGTCGGTATTTCCAGAGCCCAGGGCCTTCTCAATGGTACGCTTGATGTTGTCATTGGGCATGTTGGCCGCCTTGGCCTTGGCAATGACGGTGGCCAGACGGGAGTTGTTGGCCGGATCGCCGCTGCCGCCGGTCTTGACCGCCACGATCATCTCCCGGGCGATCTTGGTGAAGATCTGGGAGCGCTTGGCGTCGGCCGCGCCCTTGGTCTTTTGTATGTTGTGCCACTTGGAATGTCCGGACATGAAAATCTTCCCTTCTTGTGTATCAAATCAAAAGCGCAGATATTATATCACTGTTTCATGCCCTTGACAAGGGCGCCGGCGGGGAAATTTCCCCCGATGCGGCCAAAAAATCAGCCCAGAGCGGCCACCGCCGCCTCGATGGCCTCCTCTTCCTCCTGCATGGCCTTCAGCGTCATCTCCAGCAGCTTGTCCAGCTCCCAGCCCAGCAGCTTGGCCCCGTCGGTGATGATCTCCCGGGAGCAGCCGGCGGCGAACTTCTTGTCCTTGAACTTCTTTTTCAGGCTCTTGAGCTCCATGTCCCGGGTGCTCCTGGAGGGGCGCATCAGGGCGGCCGCGCCGATCAGGCCGGTGAGCTCGTCGCAGGCGAAGAGGACCTTCTCCATCTCGTGCTCCGGCTTGATCTCCGAGCAGATGCCCCAGCCGTGGCTGGCCACCGAGCGGACGATGTCCTCCTCCACCCCGGCCTGGCGCATCAGCTCCCGGCACTTGACGCAGTGCTCCTCGGGCCACTGTTCAAAGTCCAGGTCGTGGAGCAGGCCCACGATGGACCAGTGCTCCGCCTCCTCCCCATAGCCCAGCTCTCGGGCGTACCACCCCATCACATGCTCCACCGTGATGGCGTGGCGCAGGTGAAAGGGCTCCTTGTTGTATTGGGTCAGCAGGTCCCAGGCCTGCACTCTTGTCATGGACATTTCCAATTCCTCCCTTGATTTCAGCGTGGAGAGTGAAGAGTTGAGAGTTGAGATCTTGTGTCCGGCACAGCCGGACGTTTTCAACTCATTCCCCTCCGGCGAATCCCGCATCTTCGCTCTTCACTCTTTACTCTTCACTTTTCTCTCAATATGCCGCCACGATGCCGCCGTCGTCGGCGTAGACGGTGGTGATGCCCCCGGCCTCCACCACCTGGACGGAGGCGAAGCGGCACTGCTCCTCCGCCATGGCCTTCACCTGAAAGGCCCGCTCCAGACAGTTGCAGTGGGCCAGGACCAGATCTCTCCCCTGGTGGGCCGGGTCCTCCGCCATGCGGTCCACCATCTTCTTCAGCGCCTGCTTGACGGTGAGCGCCTGGCTCAGCTTGCAGATCTCTCCCTCCGGCGTGGCCCCGCACAGCAGCTTGATCTTCAGGGCGCTGGTGACCACCGCCTGGAGTCTGGTGAGCCGGCCGTTCTTGCGCAGATTTTCCAGGGACTCCAGCACAAACATGGTCTGCATCCGGTAAATGAACTGCTCCACCTCCCGGGCCACCTTCTTGAAGGGGAGGCCGGAGCCGGCCAGCTCCAGCACCTTTCGGGCCACCAGCACCTCGCCGGCGGAGGCGGAGCAGGAGTTGAACACATGAATGTTCACCTGGGGCTCATCCTCCTCCATCAGGCAGCGGGCCTGCTCGGCGCTGTTGTGGGAGCCGCTGAGCAGGGCGGACAGGGTCACCACATACACGTCGTCCGCCCCCTGGTAGGCGTCCAGATAGGCCTGGGGCGAGGGGCAGGCGGTGGAGGGGGCCGCCTCGCTGTGGCGCATGGACCACAGCAGATCCCCCTGATCGAAGGTGTCGTCGTCCACAAAGGTGCTCTCCCCCACCCGGATGGTCAGGGGCACCTTTACAAAATGCGGGTCTTTCAGCATTGCCGGCGGCAGGTCGCAGCAGCTGTCCACCACGATCTTAAAACTCATGTCGTTCACCCCAGAATCTAATTTTCAAAATTATATTTCGGGAACCAGTGTATCACAGCCGCCGGGGAAAGTAAAGGGAAATCAGGCACTTATTTCTCTTTTTCCTCCGCCTCCAGCTCAGAGAGCAGCTTCTGATCCTCTCTGGAGGAGAGGTCCAGCTTCTCATACAGATCGGGCCGCCGCTGCCGGGTGCGGAGGATGGACTGCTTGCGCCGCCACTGGTCCACCTTGGCGTGGTTGCCCGACAGGAGGACCGGGGGCACCGCCCGGCCGTGCCACACCTCGGGCCGGGAGTACTGGGGGGCCTCCAGCATGCCGTTCCAGTGGCTCTCGTTTTCATAGCAGGAGGGGTCGGACAACACTCCGGGCACCAGGCGGCACACCGCGTCGGCCACCGCCATGGCGGGGATCTCTCCCCCGGTCATGACAAAATCCCCCAGGGAGATCTCCTCGTCCACGCACTCCTCAATAAAGCGCTCGTCAATACCCTCATAGTGGCCGCACACCAGGATCATCCGCTGATAGTCGTCCTTCAGCCGGCGGGCGTCCGCCTGGGTGAAGGTCCTGCCCGCCGGAGACAGATAGATGGTGTGAACCCGCTCCCCTGCCGTCCGGCAGATGTGCTCCCAGCACCGATAGAGGGGGTCGGCCTGCATCACCGCCCCCCGTCCGCCCCCGTAGGGGTAGTCGTCCACCTGCTTCTGCTTGTTCACCGTGTAGTCCCGGATCTGGTGGCACTCGATGCGGATATAGCCCCGCTCCTGCCCCCGGCCCAGCACCGATTCACACAGCATATCTCCCACCACATCGGGGAATAATGTCATAATGTCGATCCAATACATGAAAAATCATTCCTCTGCTTTCGCCTTTCCGTCCTATTATACGGATTTTCCCCCCGGTTTTCAACTTGAATTTCCAGACATGAAAATTTTTTCAAAAGCTGGAAAAAAACCTCCCCATCTTCCCCAATGTGTGATATGATAGACGGGCAAGATATACCTACCGGAAAGAGAGGTTGTTTGAGATGTATTGCACCAGAGCCGTGACCGATGACCTGATCTGGATCGGCGCCAGCGACCGCCAGCACCCGGTATTCGAGGCGGCCCATCCCACTCCCCGGGGCATGGCCTATAACGCTTATCTCCTGCTGGATGAAAAAACCGTTCTGATGGACACGGTGGACCGCTCGGTTCAGACCCAGTTTTTTGAAAATCTGGACCACGCGCTGGGGGGCCGCCCCCTGGACTATGTGTTCGTCCACCACATGGAGCCCGACCACGCCGCCACCCTGGGCGACCTGATGCTCCGCCATCCGGAGGCCGCCATCGTCTGCAACAAAAAGTCCGTCAATCTGATCCGCCAGTTTCACTGCACCGACCCCGCAGGGGCCGTTCTGGTGGGCGAGGGGGACACCCTGTGCACCGGCCGGCATACCTTCACCTTTTACGAGGCGCCCATGGTCCACTGGCCCGAGGTGACGGTCAGCTATGACCGGACGGACGGCATTCTCTTCTCCGCCGACGCCTTCGGCACCTTCGGCGCGCTGAACGGCATCCTCTTCGCCGACGAGGTGGACTTTGAGCGGGACTGGATGGACGAGGCCCGGCGGTACTACACCAACATTGTGGGCAAATACGGCCCCCAGGTGCAGACCCTGCTGAAAAAGGCCGCCGGCCTGGACGTCCGAATGATCTGCCCCCTCCACGGCCCCGTGTGGCGGAAGGACCTGAACGTCATTTTGGAGAAATACGCCCAGTGGGCCGCCTATGAGCCCGAGGTTCAGGGCGTGCTGATCCCCTTCGCCTCCATCTACGGCGGGACCGAGACGGCGGCCAATATCCTGGCCTGCCGCCTGGCAGAGCTGGGGATCCGGGTGGATATGATGGACGTGTCGGTGATCCACTACTCCTATGTGCTGTCCCAGTGCTTCCGGTACAGCCACATTGTCTTCGCGGCCCCCACCTTCAACAACGGCCTGTTCGACTCCATGGAGCACCTGCTCCGGGACCTGGCCCACCACAACCTGCAGAACCGGACGGTGGCCTTGATCCAGAACGGCTCCTGGGCCCCCGCCAGCGGCAAGCTCATGTCCCAGATTCTGGGGGAAATGAAGCAGATGGAGCTGCTCCAGCCCCCCGTCACCCTCAAGTCCGCCCTGGCCCCGGGCCAGGAGGACGAGCTGGAGGCGCTGGCCCGGGCGCTGGCGGATTCCGTCCGGGGAGTCTGCCGTGTCCGGGAGGAGGAACCGGCGGCGGACAAGCCCAAGGGTTTCATCTGCACCGTGTGCGGGTATATTCTGGAGAGCGACACCCTGCCCGACGATTTTGTCTGCCCCATCTGCCGCCGCCCCGCCAGCTGCTTTCAGCCGCTGACCTGAACCACAACAGAGAGGAGGAGTTCCCATGAAGTATGTGTGCGACCTGTGCGGCTTCATCTATGACGAGGCCGCCGAGGGCCCCATGCCCGACGACTATGTCTGCCCCCTGTGCGGCGCGGACAAGAGCCACTTCAAGCCGGAATAAACCGTTTCCACCCGTTCAAACGCAGACAGGAGGCAGCATCATGCTGCCTCCTGTCTGCTTATAACCATTTGTCTGTCTCCACGGGGAAAGGGGAGCCGCTCTCATCATCCGCCCCTCCCCGTCATAGGATCAGATTATCGGGCCAAGGCCTCGGGGGTGATGTTTCTGGTGTGCCGGATCTCCTCCCAGACCTGGGTCCCCCGGAAAAAGCTCCCGATCGTAATGGGCAGCCAGCTGAGAAGGAACAGCCAGTATGTCCCCAGCGCGGGCAGCAGCCGGCGGTCCCATCGCCGCTCCAGCAGGAGCAGGATTGCGCCCGCCAGCGTGGCGGTGAGCACGGCAGAGGCCAGATTGGCCGCCGCGGCCACCAAAGCCGCCAGCAGGGCGCCGGCGGGGGTGGCCGCTCCCAGGGCGGCGGCCGCGGCGCTGCACACCAGCCCGGCCAGAGCCGCCACCTGATACAGCGGGATCATCAGCGTGGCAAACAGATCCGCCAGGGCAAGCCGGGGATTGTCCGCCATGCCCCGCCACACCAGAGGCAGATAGAGCCGGGCCACCTGAATGGTCCCGCTGGACCACCGGCGGCGCTGTTTGAAGGACTGCTCCCAGGTGAGGGGCTGCTCGTCATAGGTGACGGCTCTGGGCACCCACCACACCCGCTCCCCCGCCAGTACGCACTGGGCGGTCAGCTCCAGGTCCTCGCTGATGGTGGCGCTGTTCCAGCCGCCCAGCTTTTCCAGCAGCTCGCTGGAAATCATAAAGCCGGTGCCGGTGATCATGGCGGACAGGGACTGTCCCGCCCGGCCTCCGTTGTGGAAGCGGTTGAGCATCCAGTAGTACAGCGAGTAGCAGCCGGACATGGGGGTGTCGCAGGGGTTCTTGCT
>CALWVX010000111.1 GCA_944385065.1 uncultured Oscillospiraceae bacterium
TGGGGATCTTTCCGCTCCTCCAGGCCGGCCATGGCCGCCTCGAACTCCTCCCGGGTCCACCGCTTCTCCGGGTCCAGGGAGCGCGGCATGACCCGAACCCACTGAGCCAGCCGGTCCAGCTGCTTCAGAAAGCTCTCCCGGTCCTCCTCGCTGCCCAGCAGCGGGAGTGCCTCTTCGATCAGTTTATCAAAAGCTTCTTCGATTCTCTTTTCGTTGCGTTCTTCGGCCATGTCCACATCCTCCTTACCGGCAAGCAGTCTGGTTTCGGTTTCCCTCTGTGCCTATTATAGCCTTCTCCCCGGTCCGCGTCAACGAATTTTTGTTGAAATTTACAATTTATTCCGGATCTAAATTCTTCTTTTTGTTGAATTATTGAACAATCAGGCGTTCAGAACACATTGGCAAGGCTGGGCTGCTCCATTTCGGCCAGCAGGGCCAGCTGGGCGATCAGATCGGCGTTGGCCGCGTGGTACTGGTCGGGCTCCTCCAGCTCCAAATACTCCTGCACGGCCCGGAAGGCTTTCAGCACCCCGTCGGTATCGCTGTGGCGGATCACCACATGAAAATAAAACTGATGCTCCTCCCAGTCCTCCCGGACCTGGTCGGTCAGGCGTTCGGCCCCCTCCCAGTCCCCCGCTCCGGCCAGCTCCTGGGCCTGGGTCAGCCGCTGCTCCATATCCCGGGTCAGCGTCCGGGAATACCAGGCGTTGGCCAGACTGCCCGCCAGCAGGATCAGAAGCAGGGCCGCCGCCGCCCAAAACCGTTTCATCCCCGTCCCTCTCCTTTCCCCGTCTCCCTGGGGGCCAGGTACACCTGGCCGGTCTCGTCGGCCAGCAGCAGGAACACCTCTTCCACCCCCCGCATGCCCCGGCGCCCCAGCTCCTGTTTCAGCCAGGCCCGGTCCCTGCCCAAGGCGGTGAGATTGCGCTCCAGCAGCCGCCCGTCGCTGACCACCACCCAGGGCAGCCCGCTCTCCTTTGCCCTGACTCCCATCTCCTGGGCGGTGGGCGGCCGCTGCCCGGCGCGGGGCAGCACGGACAGCCGCCCGTTGGTCTCCAGAATGGCATACTGCACCGCCGTCAGATCATGGTACCCCTGCCCCCGCAGCTCCTCCAGCAGCTCGTCCACCGTCAGCCGGTTCCGGGTCATCTCCCTCTGGTCAATCTTCCCCTTTCGGATGATGACGCTGGGCCGGCCGCACATGAGGGCCCGGAAGCGGACGCTCTTCATGGTGAGCACCGACAGCATCATGGTCAGGGCCAGCAGCGTCAGGATGGGCACCACGCCCGACAGCAGGGGAATTCCATAGTCCTGCATGGGCACCGAGGCCAGATCGGCGATGATCAGCGAGAGCACCAGCTCCGAGGGCTCCAGCTCCCCCACCTGGCGCTTGCCCATCAGCCGCACGCCGGCAATAATCAGAATGTACAAAATCACCGTTCGGACCAGTCCGGTAAACATCTTCGACACTCCCTTCCGCGGTCCGGGCGCGCGGCCCGCAGATTCAGTGTTTCCCCGCCCGCCGGAAACTATCCCGCGAATTGCCCAAATCTTCCATTAAAATTTCGGTGGAAAAGGGGGAAAATCCATCTTGCCAACCGCCCGTTTTTTCGATAAAATAACTTGATTAAACCTACTGAACGACGGCAACAGAACTGGAACGGAAGGCGAGTGAGTATTGATGAAAGCGACATTGATTCTGGCCAACGGCAGCATCTTCTCCGGCACCAGCATCGGCGCCACTGAGACCCGGGTGTGCGAAATGGTATTCAACACCTCCATGACCGGGTATCAGGAGATCCTGACCGACCCCTCCTACGCCGGCCAGGGGGTGGTGATGTCCTATCCCCTCATCGGCAACTACGGCGTCAACCACGAGGACAACGAGTCCCGCCGCCCCTGGGTGGAGGCCTTTGTGGTTCGGCACCTGTCCCCCCGCGGCAGCAATTTCCGCTGTGAAGAGGACCTGGGCTCCTATCTGAAGGAGAACAACATCACCGGGATCCAGGGCGTGGACACCCGGGCGCTGACCAAAATACTCCGCAGTCAGGGGAGCATGAACGGCATGCTCACCTGTGCGGAGCATTTTAATATCGCCGAGGTGCTGGAGCAGCTGAAGTCCTATCAGGTGAAGGACACGGTGGCCCGGGTCACCCGGTCCCAGCCCGAGGTCTTCCCCGCCGAGGGAGAGCGGAAATTCCGGGTGGCCATGATGGACTACGGCGTCAAGCAGCACATGATCGAGTGCCTGCGCCGCCGGGGCTGCGAGGTCACCGCCCTGCCCGCCTCCACCCCCGCCGAGGCCGTTCTGTCCGGCGGATACGACGGGGTCATGCTGTCCAACGGCCCGGGCGACCCGGCGGAGAACACCGCCGTCATCGCCGAGCTGAAGAAGCTCTATGACAGCGACATCCCCATGTTCGGCGTCTGCCTGGGACACCAGCTGCTGGCCCTGGCCACCGGCGCCAAGACCGGCAAGCTGGCCTACGGCCACCGGGGCGGCAACCACCCGGTGCGGGACCTGGAGAAGGGCCGGGTGTTCATCACCAGCCAGAACCACGGATATATGGTGCTGTCCGACAGCGTGGATCCGGCGGTGGCCGAGATCTCCCATGTGAACGTGAACGACGGCACCTGCGAGGGTCTGCGCTATAAGCGCCCCAACTGCTTTACCACCCAGTTCCACCCCGAGGCCAACGCCGGCCCCCGGGACACCGAGTACCTGTTCAACCGTTTCGTCGCGTCTATGGGAGGTGACAAGTAATGCCCAAGTATACTGATGTGAAAAAGGTCCTGGTGCTGGGCTCCGGCCCCATTGTCATCGGACAGGCCGCTGAGTTCGACTACGCCGGCACCCAGGCCTGCCGCGCCCTGAAGGAAGAGGGCCTGGAGGTGGTGCTGGTCAACTCCAACCCCGCCACCATCATGACCGACAAGGACATCGCCGACCATGTGTATATCGAGCCCATGAACCTCCCCTCGGTCACCCAGGTGATCGAGAAGGAGCGGCCCGACGCCCTGCTGCCCAACATGGGCGGTCAGACCGGCCTGAACCTGGCCATGGCCCTGTACGAGAACGGCACTCTGGCCAAGTACGGCGTCCGCCTGCTGGGCACCAGCCCCGAGTCCATCCACAAGGCGGAGGACCGCCAGGGCTTCAAGGACTGCATGGAGTCCATCGGCCAGCCCTGCGTCACCTCCAAGGTGGTCAACACCGTTCAGGACGCGGTGGACTTCACCAATGAGATCGGCTATCCCGTCATCGTCCGCCCCGCCTACACCCTGGGCGGCACCGGCGGCGGCATCGCCTATGACGAGGAGTCCCTGCGGGAGATCTCCGACCGCGGGCTCAACCTGTCCCGGGTCCACGAGGTGCTCATCGAGCGGTGCATCTCCGGCTGGAAGGAGATCGAGTTCGAGGTCATGCGGGACTCCGCCGGCAACGTGATCCAGATCTGCTCCATGGAGAACATCGACCCCGTGGGCGTCCACACCGGCGACTCCATCGTGGTGGCCCCCACCCAGACCCTGGCCAACAAGGAGTTCCAGATGCTCCGCTCCGCCGCCCTGGACATCATCTCCGCCCTGGAGATCGAGGGCGGGTGCAACGTGCAGTTCGCCCTGGATCCCAACAGCTTTGAGTACGCGGTCATCGAGGTCAACCCCCGTGTGTCCCGCTCCTCCGCCCTGGCCTCCAAGGCCACCGGCTATCCCATCGCCAAGGTGGCCGCCAAGGTGGCCCTGGGCTATACCCTGGACGAGATCCCCAACGCCGTCACCGGCAAGACCAAGGCCTGCTTCGAGCCCACCATCGATTACTGTGTGCTGAAGATCCCCCGCCTGCCCTTCGACAAGTTCACCACCGCCAGCCGCACCCTGGGCACCCAGATGAAGGCCACCGGCGAGGTCATGGCCATCGCCAACTCCTTCGAGGGGGCGCTGATGAAGGCCATCCGCTCCCTGGAGCTGAACGTGCGGGCCCTGAAGCTGGACAAGCTGGAGGGGCTGTACACCGACGAGATCGAGGACCTGCTCATCCAGGTCACCGACGAGCGGCTGTTCGTGGTGGCCGAGGCCCTGCGCCGGGGCTTCTCCCCCCAGAAGATCAACAACATCACCAAGATGGACATCTGGTTCCTGGACGGCTTCAAGCGGATCATCGACATGGAGGAGGAGCTGAAGGCCTGCAAGGGCGAGCCCGACATCGACACCCTGAAGCGGGCCAAGGAGATGTGCTTCGCCGACAGCTACATCGGCACCCTGTGCGGCATGAAGCAGTCCGAGGTGAAGGCCCTGCGGGAGCGGTACGGCATCATCCCCTCCTTCAAGATGGTGGACACCTGCGCCGCCGAGTTCGACGCCGAGACCCCCTACTACTACTCCTCCTACGACGGGGAGAACGAGGCGGCCGACTCCGGCGACGGGCGCAAGAAGGTGCTGGTGCTGGGCTCCGGCCCCATCCGCATCGGCCAGGGCATCGAGTTCGACTACTGCTCGGTCCACTCGGTCTGGGCCTTCAAGCGCATGGGCTATGAGACCATCATCATCAACAACAACCCCGAGACCGTCTCCACCGACTTCGACGTGGCCGACAAGCTGTACTTCGAGCCCCTCACCGCCGAGGATGTGCAGAACATCGTGGAGCAGGAGAAGCCCTGGGGCGCCGTGGTCCAGTTCGGCGGGCAGACCGCCATCAAGCTGGCCAAGGCCCTCACCGACATGGGGGTCCGCATCCTGGGTACCCCCGCCGACGGCGTGGACGCCGCCGAGGACCGGGAGCGCTTCGACGAGATTCTGGAGAAGTGCGGCATTCCCCGCGCCAAGGGCCGCACCGTCTTCACCACCCAGGAGGCCCTGCAGGCGGCCAACGAGCTGGGCTACCCGGTGCTGGTGCGCCCCTCCTACGTGCTGGGCGGACAGGGCATGGAGATCGCCTACTCCGACCGGAATATCGAGGAGTTCATGAAGATCATCAACATGACCGTTCAGGAGCACCCCATCCTCGTCGACAAGTACCTGATGGGCCGGGAACTGGAGGTGGACGGCGTGTACGACGGGGAGGACATCCTCATCCCCGGCATCATGGAGCATGTGGAGCGGGCCGGCGTCCACTCCGGCGACTCCATCGCGGTCTATCCCCCCCTCCACCTGGAGGAGAAGCACCGCCAGCTGATCCTCCAGCACACCAAGAACATGGCCAAGCACCTGGGGGTCATCGGTCTCATCAACGCCCAGTATATCCTCTATGACGACGACATCTACGTCATCGAGGTCAACCCCCGCTCCTCCCGCACCATCCCCTATATCTCCAAGGTGACCGGCGTGCCCATCATCGACCTGGCCACCAAGGTGATGCTGGGCCAGAAGCTGAAGGATCTCAATAACGGCACCGGACTCTATCCCGAGGCCAGCTATTACGCCGTCAAGGCCCCTGTCTTCTCCTTCGAGAAGCTCACCGACGTGGACACCGGCCTGGGCCCCGAGATGAAGTCCACCGGCGAGGTGCTGGGTCTGGCCGAGACCTATCCCCAGGCCCTGCTGAAGGCCTTCAAGGGGGCCGGCCTGAAGGTGCCCAAGCGGGGCGGCCGGGTCATCATCACCGTCAAGGACGAGGACAAGGAGGAGATCGCCTCCATCGCCCGGGGCTTTGAGGACATGGGCGTGGAGCTGTACGCCACCTCGGGCACCTGCCAGTTCCTCAACGACCACGGCATCTCCTGCAAGCGGGTGAACCGGGTGTCTCAGTCCCACCCCAACATTCTGGACATGATCCAGAGCGGTACGGTGGACCTGATCATCAACACCCCCACCAAGGGCCGCAAGCACGACACCGACGGCTTCCACATCCGCCGCTCCGC
>CALWVX010000112.1 GCA_944385065.1 uncultured Oscillospiraceae bacterium
TCCAGAATGGCGGCGATCAGGACGCGGGCGATGGCGGGCCCCAGAAACAGCATGAGGAACACCCAGGGGACCAGAAAAGCAACGTAGTAGACCACGGGATCGACCGGGTCGGCGCTCTGATAGTCGTGGAGCAGGAAGAGCTGAATGGCCAGCCAGGGCAGGCCGTACAGAAGGCTGTCCAGCCATCGGGCGAAGAACCGCCGCCAGGGGCCGGGCAGGTCCAGGGTGTCGCTGGGATTGGCCAGATGGGGGCCGCTGGGGGCGGGGATCCGCTCCAGCTCCTCCAGCCAGGGGCCGGGGTCCAGCTCCGCGTAGCCGGTCCCCGCCCGCAGGAGGGACCGGCACACCTCGTCCGCCCGGTCCAGGGCGGCCCGGTCCTGCCCCAGGGCGGACAGCTGGTCCTCCAGGGCCTGGGTCAGGGTGAGCTCCCCCGCCTCCAGCCGGCGGATGGAGTCCAGGTCCAGGTGGAGCTGCCGCAGCAGCTTGATCTTGCCCAGAGTGCGGGCGTCCTGAGGGGAGTAGTCCCGGTAGTTGTTCTTCAGCCGCCTGGGGGAGAGAAATCCCTCCTGCTCGTAAAAGCGGATACTGGCCCGGGGCAGGCCCACCAGCTGCTCCAGTTCCTTGATGGTCATCAAGTTCGCCTCCTTCTGCTTTCAGCGTACAGTATCAAGGGGCTTGACAGTCAAGGGGTATTTTGAAAATTGTTCCAATAATGGGCTGATTTAGCCCGGAGACAGGGTGACGAGGACGGCGATAGGGGAGGGGGTCAGGGCTTTTTCATGGTCAGGCTGATGCGCTTTTTCTTCTCGTCCACCTCCAGCACCCAGACGGTGACCACGTCCCCCACGGCGCACACCTCCGAGGGGTGGTGCACCCGGCGGGGGAGCTTGCTGATGTGGACCAGGCCGTCCTGGTGGACCCCGATGTCCACGAACACGCCGAAATCAATGACGTTGCGCACGGTGCCCTGAAGCTCCATGCCCGGCTTCAGGTCTTTGGCCTCCATCACGTCGGTGCGCAGGATGGGGGGCGGCAGCTCGTCCCGGGGGTCCCGGCCCGGCTTCATCAGCTCTTTGATGATGTCGGCCAGGGTGGGGGCGCCCGCGCCGCAGGCCAGGGCCAGCTGCTCCAGTCCCAGCGCCTTGGCCTTTTCCTTCAGCTGTGACAGGTCTCCGGACTTTACATCTTCGATGGTGCAGCCGCATTGGGCCAGCAGAGCCTCCGCCGCTCCGTAGCTCTCCGGGTGGACCCCGGTGTTGTCCAGGGGATTGGCGCTCTCCGGGACCCGGAGAAAGCCGGCGCACTGCTCAAAGGCCTTGGGACCCAGCTTGGGCACCTTTAAAAGCTGCTTCCGGCTGGTGAAGGGGCCGTTCTCCTCCCGGTACTGCACCACGTTTTTGGCGGTGGCGGCGGTGAGGCCGGACACCCGCCGCAGCAGGGAGGGGGAGGCGGTGTTGGCGTCCACCCCCACCGCGTTGACGCAGTCCTCCACCACGGCGTCCAGGGCCTCGCTCAGCCGGGCCTGGGGCATGTCGTGCTGATACTGGCCCACCCCGATGGCCTTGGGGTCGATCTTCACCAGCTCGGCCAGGGGATCCTGGAGCCGCCGGGCGATGGAGACGGCGCTGCGCAGGTTCACGTCGAACTGGGGGAACTCCTCGGCGGCAAGCTGGCTGGCCGAGTACACCGAGGCCCCCGCCTCGCTGACGATCATGTAGCTGAGATGGATCCCCTCCGCCCCCAGGCGGCGGATCAGCTCCACCGCCGTCTGCTCGGTCTCCCGGCTGGCGGTGCCGTTGCCGATGGCGATGTGCTCCACGCGGTGCTTCCGCACCAGCTGGGACAGCCGGGCGACGGCCTCCTCCTTCTGCCGCGCCCCGTGGGTGGGGTAGACCACCGCCGTGTCCAGCACCTTGCCGGTGGGATCAACTACAGCCACTTTACAGCCCATGCGGTAGCCCGGGTCCAGCCCCATGGTCACCCTGCCCTTCACGGGGGGCTGCATCAGCAGGGGCCTGAGATTCAGGGCGAACATCTGAATGGCCCCCTCGTCGGCGTTTTCGGTGAGCCGGGAGCGGATCTCCCGCTCCAGAGAGGGCTGGATCAGCCGGTCGTAGGCGTCGTCGGCCGCGGCGCGGACAAAGTCCATGGCCGCCGCCCCGGGGACCGCCGCCCGGCGGACGGCCACATGGGCGGTCTCGGGGTCCAGCTCCACGCAGACCTTCAAAATTCCCTCCCGCTCGCCCCGGTCGATGGCCAGCACCTGATAGCCCTGGATTTTATTCACCGGGCACTGGAAGTCGTAATAGAGCCGATAGACGCTGTCCTCCGGCTCTTTTTCCGCCGCCCGGGACACCAGCAGCCCCCGGCGCAGATACAGTTCCCGGAGCTCCCTGCGGATGTCCGCGTCGTCGGAGAGCTCCTCGGCCAGGATGTCGCCCGCCCCTTGAAGGGCGTCCTGGACGGTCTCCACCCCTCCGGCCGGGTCCACATAGTCCCGCGCCGCCTCCTCCGGGACCACCGCGGGCCCCCTGGCGGAGAGGAGCCGGGCCAGCGGCTCCAGCCCCCGTTCCCGGGCAATGGCCGCCCGGGTGCGGCGCTTGGGCTTGTAGGGGCGGTACAGGTCCTCCACCTCGGCCAGGGTGGCGGCGGCGTCGATGGCGGCGGAGAGCTCCTCCGTCAGCTTGTCCTGCCCCTGGATGGAGCGCTTGACCTCCTCCTTCCGCGCCTCCAGATTGCGCAGGTACTGCAGCCGATCGGCCAGCCGGCGCAGCAGCTGGTCGTCCATGGAGCCGTGGAGCTCCTTGCGGTAGCGGGCGATGAAGGGGATGGTGTTCCCCTCGTCGATGAGACGGATGACGTTGGCGATCTGTTCCTCGCCGCGGCCCAGTTCCCGGGCCAGGGTCTGCGTGATGAGGTCCATGAGATTCCTCCTGTGTGTCGTGTTTCCGGTGTTTTCCAGTGTATCCGATTCCGGGGGAAAAGTCCAGTCCCCGGGCCGGGCGCGCCTTGCTTTTTTCCCGGCCTGTGATATAATATTCCGGTTCAGGTGCCCGGCCGGGCCGGGAGAATAGGGAAGAAATGCACGGTCACGCCGCTGTGAGGGGACAGTCCGCCTCTGTATGCCACTGGGAAACCGGGAAGGCGGAGGCGGGCGGAGACCCCCGAGTCAGAAGACCTGCCTGAACCGGCGCTGCTCGCGTTACGAGTGATAACAAACGCAGGAGGAATGTCAACATGAGAGGAAAAAAAGTCTGGCTGCCGGTGACCGCCCTGGTGGTCGCCGCCGTCGTGCTGCTGGGAATCTGGTATCTCAACCGGCCCCAGGGGCAGGAGGGGGAGAAGACCATCGTGGTGGAGGTGGTCCACGCCGACGAGACCGCCAGAGAGTTCACCTACCACACCAGCGAGGAGTTCCTGGGTCCGGTCCTTCTGTCCGAGGGACTGGCAGAGGGGGAGCAGAGCACCTACGGCCTGTTCATCACCACGGTGGACGGGGAGACGGCCGAGGGCAACCAGTGGTGGTGCATCACCCGGGACGGTCAGATGGTGGAGACGGGGGCGGACACCACCCCCATCGCCGACGGCGACCACTTTGAGCTGACCATGTCCACCTATTGAGGGCGGTGAAGGGCGCCCGCCCCCTGTCCGGGGCCCGGAAGGTGGTGCTGTGCGGCCTGATGGCCGCCTCCCTCACCGTGCTGAAAATGGCCATGTCGCCCCTGCCCAACATCGAGCCGGTCTCGCTGCTGGTCATGCTCTATGCCATGGTGTTCGGCCGGCAGGTCTTTTTCATCCTCATTCCCTTTGTGGTGGTGGAGGGGCTGCTGTACGGATTCGGCCCCTTGTGGTGGCCGGGCTATGTCTATGTATGGCCTTTGTGGGGCTGGCTGTGCACCAGGCTGCCCACCGACCGCCCCGTGCTGGCGGCGGCGGCCTGCGGGGCCTTCGGACTGTCCTTCGGGGCGCTGTTCGCCCCCCTCTACCTGTTTGCCGGGGGGCCCTGGGCGGCCGTGACCTGGTGGGTCTCGGGCATCCCCTTCGACGTGCTCCACTGTGTGGGAAATTTTGTGCTGACGCTGGCTCTGCAGCGTCCCCTGTACCGGGTGCTCACCCGGCTGCGGGACGCGGCGGGGTGACCGGCCGGGCGGACAGTTCTCTGTCCGCCCGGCCGTCTGTATAGTTTGCTGAAAAATGGAGGAGTTCATGGGAAATATATATCAATTTAACACGATAGTGCCTTGACAGAGCGGCGGAGTGGGTTTACAATAATAAGCGGAACGCGGAGAAGGTTTCCGAAGACGGCCCGGGAGGCCGGAACGGGTTCTCCAGTTCCGCCGAATTCATGGCTGAGCCAGAAAGGAATGTTTCCCATGTCTGAGTCTGTCAAGAAGTGCACTGTCTGCGGAGGGGAGCTGGAGCAGAGCAAGAGCTCCTACGCCATGGGCAGCCACCTGTTCGCTGATCGTATCCACGTGGACATCTATACCTGCCCCCAGTGCGGCCACGTGGAACTGTTCGCCGCCAAGCCTGAGCTGGTCAACTGCCCCCAGTGCGGCACGCCCCATCCCGCCAACGAGAAGTGCCCCATCTGTGCCCTGGATACCGTTCTGGACGGAAAGTACGGACGGTAAATCACCTGGTGATTTCAGCGGAACAGTTCGGGCCGCCCGTTGGGCGGCCCGATTTTCCATTTTGTCAGAGAGGAGGGAACGGCATGACGATGCCAAGATACGACACCAACAACATCTGGACCCGGGTCCGCAGCGATGTGGACGTGGACGATCTGATTTTTCAGAGCGACGGTCTGCGCACCGTGGAGGACGATCGCACATGCAGCGACAGATGAGGCTGGCCGGAACCACCCAGCGGGACGCTGACGCAAGCCGATAAGCGCCGAAACAGAAGCAATCCTGTTTCGGCGCTGTTTTCATCCCCGGGCGCGGGAGGCGGGGGGGAGGAGAGCACGATTGCCCAATATTATGCCCCGATTCTCCCATGCCGGGGGCTTGCTTTCTGGCGGAAATTATACTAAAATAGGAGGCAAATGACGATAACGCCCACTGGGCCTGTCCCCGCAAAAATTTCCGCCGGGAGCAATATGGAGGTCGATCAACATGAGAAAGGTAAACTTTACGGAAACGGTGCTGCGCGACGCCAATCAGTCCCTCATCGCCACCCGCCTGCCCTACAGCAAGTTTGAGCCCATCCTGGAGACCATGGACAAGGCCGGCTATTATTCCGCCGAGGTTTGGGGCGGCGCCACCTTCGACGTGTGCCTGCGCTATCTGCGGGAGGACCCCTGGGAGCGGCTGCGCAAGATCCGCGCCAAGATGCCCAACACCAGGCTGCAGATGCTGCTGCGCGGCCAGAACATTCTGGGCTATAAGCACTATCCCGACGACGTGGTGCGCAAGTTTGTGGAGTATTCGGTGAAGAACGGCATCGACATCATCCGCATTTTCGACGCCCTCAACGACGTGCGCAATCTGGAAGTGGCCATTGACGAGACCGTCAAGCAGGGGGCCCACGCCTCGGGCACCATCTGCTTCACCACCAGCCCCGTCCACACCCTGGAGAAGAACGTGGCCATGGTGAAGGACCTGCAGAAGATGGGCGTGAAGTCCATCGCCATCAAGGACATGGCCGGCATCATGGGGCCCAAGGACGCCTATGATCTGGTCTCCGCCATCAAGGACGCGGTGCCCGAGCTGCCCGTGGTGGTCCACACCCACTGCACCACCGGTCTGGCCTTCATGACCTACCTGAAGGCGGTGGAGGCCGGCGCCGACGTGATCGACACCGCCATCTCCCCCTTCTCCGGCGGCACCTCCCAGCCC
>CALWVX010000113.1 GCA_944385065.1 uncultured Oscillospiraceae bacterium
ACCATCGCCGCCGGGGACAGCTTCAACGATCTGGCCATGATCCAGGCCAGCAAGGCGGGCTTCCTGTTCAAGTCCACCCCGGCCATCCGGGAGGCCCACCCGGAGCTGCCCGCCTACGAGGAGTTTGACGACCTGCTGGAGGCCATCCGGGCGGCGCTGTAACGAACGGGGAGGAGCGAGGCCGATGAAGGAGCTCGGGAAATTTGCCGCCCTGACGGCAGCGATCGCCTTTGTCCTGTATATGCTCAATCTGTTTAACGGGCCGGGCCGGGACGACCAGCTGCTGTTTGGGATGGTGCTGGCAGGAATGGTGCTGGCCGGCCTGTTTATGATCTGGGAGCGGCAAAAGAAGCTGGAAGAAAAGCTGGATCAGCTCCTGAACGAGAAGAAGGACGGACGGGAGGAGTAATCGCCCCCGTCCCTTGGGGGCGCGGCGGAGAACAGCCCCCGGAGGAATCAATCGAATGACAGACGCACCCCAACCGTGTTCCGAACACAGAATCAGGGAGGAGCGAGCTTCATGAAGACCCTGGCGGGTATTTTTGGCTTCATCGCCTTCGTCTATCTGGCGGCCTGGCTGTACTCCCTGGAGCTGCTGGCCCGGGTGGGGATCCTGCTCCTGATCGCGGCGGCGGCCGCGGGTGTGGGGGCGCTGGCGGTCTACTGCCGGCGGGCCCAGGAACAGCGGGACCGGATCGAGGAGAAGCTGGACGAGCTGCTGAACAAAAAGGGAGATGCCAAATGAACACACATGAATTACCCTTCCGCCCGGCGGACATCCTGCTCCCCCGGGACTGTGACCTGAGCCTGTGGAGCGTGGTGGCCTGTGACCAGTACACCTCCCAGCCCGAGTACTGGCAGCGGGTGGAGGAGCGGGTGGGCCGGGCCCCCTCCGCCCTGCGGCTGATCCTGCCCGAGAGCTGTCTGGAGGGCCCCAGCGTGGAGACCGACATCATGGAGATCAACACCACCATGAGCCGCTATCTCCGGGAGGGCCGCTTTCAGGAGTACCCGGACAGCCTCTTCTATGTGGAGCGCACCCTGGACAGCGGGGCGGTGCGCCGGGGGCTGATCGGCATGGTGGATCTGGAGCAGTACGACTACGAGCCCGGCTCGGGCGCTCCCATCCGGGCCACCGAGGGGACGGTGCTCTCCCGCATCCCGCCCCGGGTGGCGGTGCGGAAGAACGCCCCCATCGAGCTGCCCCATGTGATGCTTCTGGCCGACGACCCGGACCGGACGGTGATCGAGCCTCTGGCCGGCCAGACCGGGGAGATGGAGGCGCTGTACGACTTTGAGCTGATGGAGCGGGGGGGCCATATCAAGGGCTGGCGGCTCACCCAGGGGCAGAAGGAGCAGGTGTTCACCGCCCTGTCCGCCCTGGCCGACCCCGCCGCCTTCCGGAACCGCTACCATCTGGTGGAGGACCTGCCCGTCCTCCTGTTCGCCGTGGGGGACGGGAACCACTCCCTGGCCACGGCCAAGGAGTGCTATGAGCGGGCCAAGAAGCTCACCCCTCCGGACCAGTGGGACAGGCTGCCCGCCCGGTACGCCCTGGTGGAGCTGGTCAACCTCCACGACGACTCTCTGGAGTTCGAGCCCATCCACCGGGTGGTGTTCGGCGTGGACCCAGAGGAGCTGCTGGACGCGCTGTCCAGGCGGTATCCGGACCTGATCCAGGGCCGGGGGGTGGGCCATGTGTTCTCCTATGTGGCCAGCCGGTGGAGCCGGGGCGAGCTGACGGTGCCCCACCCCGCCGCCCAGCTGCCGGTGGGCACCCTCCAGAGCTTTCTGGACGAGTATCTGACCGCGCACCCCGGGGCCCGGGTGGACTATATCCACGGGGCCGACGTGGCCCAGGCGCTGGCTCTGGAGCGGCGGGACGCGGTGGCCTTCCTCCTGCCCCCCATGGGCAAGGGGGAGCTGTTCCCCACGGTGATCCACGACGGGGTGCTCCCCCGCAAGACCTTCTCCATGGGGGAGGCCCACGACAAGCGGTTCTATCTGGAGGCCAGAAAGATCCGGGACTGAAGATGATCGAGGGGGAGGCAGCCCTATGGAAGTACAGGCTTTTGCCAAACTGAATCTGACCCTGGATGTGCTGAGAAAGCGGCCGGACGGGTATCATGACCTGCGCATGATCATGCAGTCGATCACCCTGGCCGACGAGCTGACTCTGGAGGAGAACGGGACGGGGGAGCTGCGGGTGCATTCCGACCTGCGCTTCCTCCCCGTCGGGGAGAAAAATCTGGCCGCCCAGGCCGCCCTGCGCTATTGGCAGGCCCGGGGGCTGCCCCCCCAGGGACTGGACATCGCCATCCGCAAGCGCATCCCCGTGTGCGCCGGCATGGGGGGCGGGAGCAGCGACGCCGCCGCCGTCCTCCGGGCACTGAATCAGCGGGACGGCTCCCCCTTTTCCGTGGAGGAGCTGGCCCGGATCGGGGAGCAGGTGGGGGCCGACGTGCCTTACTGCGTCCTGGGGGGGACCGCGCTGGCCGAGGGGAAGGGGGAGGTGCTCACCCCCCTGCCCGCCCTGCCCCGGTGCTGGGTGGTGGTGTGCAAGCCGGAGTTCGCCATCTCCACCCCCGCCCTCTTTGCCCGGATCGACAGCGTCCGCCTGCGCCGCCGGCCCGACACCAGAGGGGCGGTGGAGGCCCTGGAGGCGGGCGATCTGGTGGAGACGGCCCGGCGGCTGTACAACGTGTTTGAGGACGCCCTGCCCGAGCGCCAGCGGGACCGGGTGTTCGCCCTGAAAAACCTCCTGATCGGGGGCGGGGCCCTGGGGGCCAGCATGAGCGGCACCGGCCCCACCGTCTACGGCCTGTTCGACCGGGAGGACCGGGCCCGGGAGGCCTGCGCCCGGCTGAGCCAGGAGAGCCGGGAGACTTTTTTGTGCCGGACTGTTTAAACCTCCCCGGAGCCGTCTATCCTATCCAGTGAGATCACTGGATGAGATAGGCGGCTTTTTTGACCGCCGGGGAGGACATATGGACCAGAAACTGAAGCGCTGGGAGATTTCCCTGCTGGCGGGGCTGCTGATCGCGGTGCTGGCGGGGGCCTGGCTGGGAGAAGAGCAGACGGAGCTGGCCGACAGCGTGATCCGGCTGCATGTAATCGCCAACTCGGACAGCGAGGAGGATCAGGCTCTGAAGCTGGCGGTGCGGGACCGGGTGCTGGAGGAGGCGGAGACCCTCTATCCCCCCGACGCCACCCGGGAGCAGGCCATGGCCGCCCTGGAGGGGAGCCTGGAGGAGCTGGCCGACGCCGGCCGGGCGGAGGTGGAGCGGTGGGGGCACAGCGAGCCCGTCTCCGTCCAGCTGGCCGAGAGCTGGTTTCCCACCAAGGAGTACGGGGACTTCGCCCTGCCCGCCGGGACCTACACCGCCCTGCGGGTGACCATCGGCGAGGGGGAGGGGCGCAACTGGTGGTGCGTGGCCTTCCCGCCCCTGTGCCTGGGGGCGGCCAGCGAGACGGTGGAGCAGGCCGCTCAGGCGGGACAGTTCACCGGGGATCAGGCGGCCCTGATCACCCGGGAGGAGGGCTATGTGCTGAAATTCAAATGCCTGGAGCTGCTGGGCCAGCTCCAGGGGCTGCTGGACCGGTGAAACCCGGCGCATAAAAATCCCCCCTTTCGGCATAGGATGCCGGGAGGGGGGATCGCGTATGCTGGGACAGCTGACCCTGGTCCGGGGCGGGCGGGGCCGGGCGGAGGCGGGAAGCCTGTACGGCCTGCCTGTGCTGCGGGCCAGGGCCGACCCGGAGGGCTTCTGGGGGGAGCGGCGGCTGAAAAAGGCGTGCCTGGGGCTGCGCCGGGGCGGCGTGCTGCGGGTGCTGGCCCCGAAGCGGTTCGGGGGATGGCCGGTGCTGGCGGCTCTGGGGCTGCGCCCGGTGGAGACGGAGGACTTTGTCCGGTCCCAGTCCGCCCCCCTGGCCCTGGCCTGTCTGGAGCGGCAGGGGGTGGCGCCCGACCGGGCCGCCGTGGCCCTGCGGGGGCTTCGGGCCGACCGGGCCATGGCCCGGACCGCCCGGCTGCTGTGCCCCCGGGTGCGGGAGCTGATCATCGACGCCCCCAGCGGGGGCGGAGAGCTGGCCGCCTGGCTGCGCCGGGAGTTCGGGATCCCCGTCCTGCCCCCCGGAGAGCGGGGGCAGGTGGCCCTGCGCTTTCACCCCGCGGGGGGCGGCGGGGAGGAGACCGCCCTGGCCCTGTACGGCCCGGTCCCCGACCTGGGGACGCTGCGGCTGGCCGCCCCCGGCCTTGCCCGGGAGGACCGGGAGGATCTGCCCCTGCTGTCCGCCCTGTGGGAGCGGGGAAAACTGGGCCCGGAGGACATAAAAATACTTGACAGAACCGCCGGCAGCACATATAATGTCAAAGAATCCATCTTTATACCCATTGATCCATTGAAAACAGATTAACCGGACGGCCCCGCCCGTTTCTCCCGGAGCCGCTCCGGGCTATTTTTTGGAAAGGTGTGCATGGCGCTATGGCAAAGGAGTACAAACTGAGCCCCCAGCGGCTCAAGGAACTTCAGGACGAGATGAACTATCTCAAGACCGTCCGGGAAAAAGAGGTGGCCGAGCTTATCAAAGAGGCCCGCTCCTTCGGCGACCTGTCCGAGAACAGCGAGTATGACGAGGCCAAAAACGAGCAGGGCAAGCTCTATTCCCGCATGGCCGAGCTGGAGGAGATTCTGTCCAACTATGTGGTCATCGAGGAGGAGGAGGACCAGGGGGAGTATGTCCGCCTGGGCTCCACCGTCACGGTGCTGGACAAGGAGTTCAGCGAGGAAGTGACCTATAAGATCGTGGGCTCTCAGGAGGCCGACCCCATGAACGGGGCCATCTCCGAGGACTCCCCCTTCGGCCGGGCCCTGCTGGGCAAGAATGCCGGGGAGGACGTGACGGTGGACGCCCCCGCCGGCCCCGTGGAGTATAAGATTCTCAAGATTGAGCGGTGATTTTTCCCCGGCCTCCGGCCGGAACAGATAGGAGAAGTGGACTATGGCCGAACAAAGAAATCAGAACGCCCCCCAGGAGGAGAACCTGTCCCAGCTGCTGCAGATCCGCCGGGACAAGCTCAAGCAGCTGCAGGAGGAGGGGAACGACCCCTTCCAGATCACCCGCTATGAGGTGGACAACGACAGCGCCAACATCAAGGCGAACTTTGACGCCCTGGAGGGCAAAGAGGTCTCCGTCGCCGGCCGGCTCATGTCCAAGCGGGGGATGGGCAAGGTGTCCTTCTGCGACCTGCAGGACAAGTCGGGCCGCATCCAGCTCTACGCCCGGCGGGACGAGATGGACGAGGCGGAGTACAACCGCTTCAAGAAGTACGACATCGGCGACATCGTGGGGGTGAAGGGCGTTGCCTTCCGCACCCAGCGGGGGGAGATGTCCGTGCGGGTGGAGCATGTCACCCTGCTGAGCAAGTCCCTGCTGCCCCTGCCGGAGAAGTTCCACGGCCTGACCAGCACCGAGCTGCGCTACCGCCAGCGGTATGTGGACCTGATCGTCAACCCGGAGGTCAAGCGCAACTTTGTCATCCGCTCCCAGTTTGTCAAGCATGTCCGGGACTTTCTGGACGGCCGGGGCTATATGGAGGTGGAGACTCCCGTCCTCAACACCATCTCCGGCGGCGCCACCGCCCGCCCCTTCATCACCCACCACAACACCCTGGACATCGACATGTATCTGCGCATCGCCACCGAGCTGCCCCTGAAGCGGCTCATCGTGGGCGGCATGGACCGGGTGTATGAGATCGGCCGCAT
>CALWVX010000114.1 GCA_944385065.1 uncultured Oscillospiraceae bacterium
GAATACGCCATGTCGGTCATCGTGGGCCGGGCCCTGCCCGACGTGCGGGACGGCCTGAAGCCGGTCCACCGCCGCATTCTGTACTCCATGTACGAAAGCGGCCTGACCCATGACAAGCCCTTCAAGAAGTCGGCCACCTGCGTGGGCGACGTGCTGGGCAAATACCACCCCCACGGCGACGCCAGCGTGTATGACGCTCTGGTGCGTCTGGCCCAGGACTTCTCCATGCGCTATCCCCTGGTGGACGGCCACGGAAACTTCGGCTCCATCGACGGCGACCCCCCCGCCGCCTACCGTTACACCGAGGCCCGTCTGGCCCGTCTCTCCGATGAGATGCTCCGGGATATTGAGAAGGAGACGGTGGACTGGGACCCCAACTTTGATGAGACCCTGAAAGAGCCCAAGGTCCTCCCCTCCCGATTCCCCAACCTGCTGGTAAACGGCTCCAGCGGCATTGCCGTGGGCATGGCCACCAACATTCCCCCCCACAACATGGGGGAGGTCATTGACGCCACCATCCAGGTACTGGACCACCCGGAGAGCACCCTGTCCGACCTGATGGACCATCTGAAGGGGCCCGACTTTCCCACCCGGGGCATTATCATGGGCCGCAGCGGCATCCGGGCGGCCTACGCCACCGGCCGGGGCCGGATCACGGTTCGGGCCCGCCATGAATTTGAGGAGTTCGGCAAGGACCGCACCCGCATCATCATCACCGAAATTCCCTATCAGGTGAACAAGCGGCAGCTGATCAAGAGCATGGCCGACCAGGTGGAGGACAAGCGGCTGGAGGGCATCTCCGACATCCGGGATGAGACCGACCGCAACGGCATGCGCATTGTCATCGAGCTGAAGCGGGATGCCAACCCCCAGGTGGTGCTCAACCGTCTGTTCGCCCAGACCCAGCTCCAGACCACCTTTGCCATCAACATGCTGGCCCTGGTGGAGGTCAACGGAAAGCTTCAGCCCCGCATCCTCTCTCTGCGGCACATTCTGGATGAGTACATCGCCTATCAGGAGCAAATCATCACCCGCCGGACCCAGTACGACCTGAAAAAGGCCCAGGAGCGGGCCCACCTGCTGGAGGGTCTGCTCATTGCCCAGGACAACATCGACGAAGTGATCCGCATCATCCGCACCAGCTATGACAACGCCAAGGAGCGGCTGATGGAGCGGTTCCAGCTGGATGATGTCCAGGCCCAGGCCATCTGCGACATGAGGCTGATCGCCCTGCAGGGGCTGAACCGGGAGAAGCTGGAGGCCGAGTACAAGGAGCTGGAGGAGCGCATCGCCTATTTCCAGCAGCTGCTCTCCTCGGAGGAGATGCTCCGGGGCGTTCTGAAGGATGAGCTCACCGCGATCCGGGACAAATACGCCGACGAGCGGGTGACGGAAATTCAGGATGTGGAAGATGAGATCGACATTGAGGATCTGATCGAAGAGGAACAGTGCGTCTTCACCCTGACGCGGGCGGGCTATATCAAGCGCACCCCCGTCAGCGAGTACGCCGCCCAGTCCAAGGGCGGTATGGGGAAGAAGGGCATCACCACCCGGGAGGAGGACTATGTGGTGGATGTGTTCACCGCCTCCACCCACGACTACATCCTCTTTTTCACCGACACGGGCAAGGTCTATCGGAAAAAGGGCTATCAGATTCCCGAGTCCGGCAAAACGGCCAGAGGCACCAACATTGTCAACATTCTCCAGGTGGAGCCGGGCGAGCGGGTGCAGACCATGATCCATACCTCTTCCATCGAGGACGACGGCCGGTTCCTGTTCATGGTCACCCGAAACGGCACGGTCAAGCGGCTGCCGGCCAACGCGCTGAAAAACCTGCGTAACAACGGCATCCGGGCCCTGCGCATGGACGAGGGAGACGAGCTCATCGCCGTGCGGGAGACCGACGGCACCAAGAAGATTCTCCTCGCCACCCATGACGGCATGGCGGTCTGCTTCGACGAGAATGATGTGCGTCCCATGGGCCGGGAGGCGGTGGGCGTCCGCGGCATCAAGCTCCGGGAGGGAGACTATGTGGTGGGGGCGGCCAGAGCCACCGCCGGAAAGACCGTTCTCTCCATCACAGAGCGCGGCTACGGCAAGCGTACCCCGGTGGAGGAGTACTCCGTCCACAACCGGGGCGGGCTGGGCATCAAGAACTACGCGATCACCGACAAGACCGGCGGCGTGGTAGGCATCAAGGTAGTGGATGGATCGGAGGACCTGCTGCTGGTCACCCAGTCGGGCATCCTGATCCGCACTCATGTGGACTCCATCCGCATCGCCGGCCGGGCCACCCAGGGGGTCATCGTCATGCGCTTCAAAGAGGAGGGGGATCAGGTGATTTCCCTGGCTCTGGCGGAGCGGGAAGAGGAGACTTCCGGCCAGGAGATGGAGGCGGAGCAGCCCCAGGAATAAAAACCGGCCCCCACCCTCTGGGATAAAGTGGAGACAGCAAAACAGGAGGTATTGAAATGGCCAGAAAACGAGTGAAAATTAGACCGGGCAAAGCCCAATCCGCCATGAGCTTTGTGGTGGGGATCTTCTTTGTTCTGATCGGTCTGTTCATGGCGGTTCCCCTGTTCGGCCCCTTCGGCCTGCTCTGGACCGGGATCGCGGTGGCGATTACGGTGGTCAATGGTCTCAACACCTTCGGCAAGAAAGGGATTCCCACCATGGAAATCTATTCTGAGGAGGATGAAGAGGAAAGTCCCTCTCCTGTCCGGGAGGACCATGACCACATCCCCTCCACCGCTCTGACCCCCCAGGGGCGTCTGGAGCAGCTCAAGACTCTCAGGGAGGCCGGCCTGCTTACTGACGAGGAGTACCGGAAAAAGCGGGAAGAAATCTTAAACGGACTGTAAAAAGCGTTTCCCCTGCGGGAGAAAGCTTTAGGAGAAGCATGAAAACAGTGACCATCTATACCGACGGGGCCTGTTCCGGCAACCCGGGCCCCGGAGGATGGGGGGCGATTCTGATGTACGGCCCCCACAAAAAGGAATTATCCGGAGGCGAGGCCCGGACCACCAACAACCGCATGGAGCTCACCGGAGTGATCTCAGCCCTGGAGGCGCTGAAAGAGCCCTGTACGGTGGAGCTGTACTCAGACAGCAAATATGTGCTCGATGCGCTGGACAAGGGCTGGGCCAAGAGCTGGCGGGCCCGTGGCTGGGTCAAGTCGGACAAGAAGCCCGCCCTGAATCCCGATTTGTGGGAGCGGCTGCTGGACCTGTGCGAATACCACACCGTTCGCCTCCACTGGGTCAAGGGCCACGCGGAAAACCCGTACAACAACCGCTGTGATCAGCTGGCGGTGGCGGAGAGCCAGAAGTATAAATAAACAGGGGGTCGGCGCTTCTGCGCCGGCCCCCTGTTCGGTTTTACATTAAATTCAGACCCCGGGCCAGATTGACCGCGAAGTCCTGTACATTGGTGACGATTCCCCGGGCCGACAGACTGCCCCGGTCGCTGAGCTTGTTGACGGCAAACTCAGAGATGTCCACGCAGTAGAAATATACCTGCCGTACCGTTCCATCGGGCAGCACCCGATAGGAGGGGGTCATGTTGCCCACGGCGATGGTGTGGAGCATGGTGGCCAGACAGATGACCGTGGTGGCTGTTCGGATCTGACTGCGCATGGCGTCCTGGGCCTGATACACGTCCCCCACCACCGGGGGAAGAGGTCCGTCGTCCCGGATGGAGCCGGCCAGCACATAGGGTACGCCCATCTCCTCGCAGGCCAGCAGGATCCCGTTGTCGATGTGCTCCTCCCGCAGGAAGGCGGAAATAGAGCCGTGGAGCCGCACTCGGTTGATGGTGTCCAGGTGATTGTAGTGGCCGCCGGGCAGACTCTCCTGAGTGAGAATATTCTGGCCCAGGGCGGTGCCCCGATAGGCGGCCTCCAGGTCGTGGGTGGCCAGGGCGTTGCCCGCCAGAATGGCGTGGACATAGCCGCCCCGCACCAGTCGGGAGAAGGCCTCCCGGGCGTCATAGTCAAAGGCGAAAGCGGGCCCCAGCACCCAGACCACCTTTCCGTGGTCCTTCTCATGGCGCAGCAGCTCATACAGCTCGTTATAGTCCCGGGAGAAGGAGGTCTCCCGGGAGCGGCTCTGCCGGAAGGTGAACAGGTCCCGGTCCCGGGCAGGCTCGCGGAAACCGTCCGGATGGATCAGGATACCTTCCTCCCCCTGCTCGGTGCGGCCCACGGCCGCCAGGTCCCCCTGTTTCAGCCGCCGCAGCTCCCGGATCTGGAAGGAACCGTTTTCCCAGACGGCGGCGCAGTCCATGCGGCTCTCCCGGGCCAGATGCCAGACGCCGCCGACCTTCAGATACTCCGGAAAAATGCTCATGGCGTGATAGCCCTCGGGGGCGACCCCGTCCCGGGGACAGGGAACCAGCTTCACATCCGGGGCCTGCCGCAGCCGGAGCTGGGTAAAATCGGGGGGCGTATAGGGGCGCAGAGAAAACGACATGGGAAAAACCTCCAAACCGGAGCCGTCAGTCGAAATAGAACAGCTCCTCAAATTTTTTATCCAGGGCGATGCACAGTACCAGGGCCAGCTTGGCCGTGGGATTGAACTGGCCCGTCTCGATAGAGCTAATGGTCTGCCGGGACACGCCCACCAGTTTGGCCAGGTCCCCCTGGGAGAGATTTTTCTCCGCCCGGGCCACCTTCAGCCGGTTTTTCAGGATCAGCTGGTCGTCCATATCCTCACCATCCCTGTGTCATATAGTCCGCCAGAAACAGAATGGTCAGGGCCAGGAAGCCCAGGGCAAACAGGGCGGAATGGAGCCGTTTCAGCTGAACAGCCTGGTGCAGCTCCATGCCGAAGAGAGCGGCGCAGTCCAGGGCAAGCAGATCGGAGATGGAGGCGCCGGAGAGGCCAAATTTGCGGTAAAAGGCCAGGATGGTCGAGACAGTGAACAGAGCCATCAGGCCAAAATAGGGGCTCTTGGAGAGAACGGACCGCTCCCGCTCGTCCTGATTTTTGTTGTCGTTTCGGCTCTTCTCCAAAATTTCGTCTTTGTCCAAGTCCATCCCCTCCCCTACCACGTCTCCAGGATATAGGCGGCCACAGAGGCCAAAGTGCCCACCAGCCAGATGAGGCCCGTGAACAAAAAGATCTTTTCCTTCCGGGCCCCGTACTGCCCCAGGGACTCACAGGACAGATAGCCCAGGAAGAACACCATGGGCAGGGAACTGTCCACCCCCCGGATCAGATTGTAGAGCATCACCAGGACGCACAGGGCCAGAAAGCCCACCACGCCCCACTCCCGGCCCTTGTTTCGGGCGTTGAGAACCCCCTCGTCGTGCAGCTGATTCTCCTTCCGGCTTTTTTCCAAAATTTCATTCTTATCCATGTGGAAAACTCCTTTGCTTTGGCGGACGGCCCGGCCGCAGCCTCCGCTCCTCAGCGCAAAGAATAGCACAGGCCGCTCTGTTTGTCAAGTATACTTGTCAAAATAATTAGAACACTTGTCAAAATGAGAAGCAGCCCGGGAGAAAAGACCGCTCCGGCGAAAATCCGGGGAAAGGGTTGCAATTTCAGGGGAAACCCGATAAAATTTTTTCGCTGAGAATGACGGCCGGATACGGCGGAAAGGACAAAAACATGGAGGAATTTCGCGGAAGTCAGAACTATGTGGCGTCGGAGGAGCTGCTGCGTGCGGCGAACATC
>CALWVX010000115.1 GCA_944385065.1 uncultured Oscillospiraceae bacterium
CGAGCCGTGGAGCCGTCTGCCCGGCCGCACCCAGCAGTACATGTCCCGGCTGAAGGACAGCACCATTCTCTACTTCTCCCCCAGCCGCAGCTGGCGGGACTTCTCTCCCCGGCAGAAGGGGCTCGCGGTCCGGCCCAACGTCACGGCCTACACCCTGCCCCCCATTCTCCTCCCCCTGGAGGAGCGGCACGGCCCCCTCTTCCGCCGCCAGCGCCGCCGGCAGGGGGAGTTCATCGCCCGGCAGGCCGACCGGCATCGGCTGCAGGACCTCCTGCTGTGGGTCACCAGCCCGGAGCACATCCACCTGCTGGACTATCTGCGCTATGACGGGCTGGTATACGACTGCGACCGGGAGTGGGACGAGCTGCCCCCCCACTGGGAGGGCCGTCTGGCCCAGGCGGCCGACGTGGTTCTGGCCGCCTCTCCCCTGCTGGTCCGCCGCCTGTCCCCCTGCAGCTCCAACATCGTGCTGGCCCCCAACGGGGTGAATCTCCCCCTCTTCGACCCGGACGCCCGCCGCCCCGATCCCCTGCCCCAGGTGCGGGGACCCCTGATCGGCTGGGCGGGGACCATCTGGTCCGACCTGGACCTGTTCCCCCTGCTGTACGCCGCCCTGGAGCGGCCCGACTGGACCTTTCTGCTGCTGGGCCGGCGGGAAAAGGGCAACCCCCTGCTCCCCCGGCTGAAAAAGCTGCCCAACGTGATCGTCCCCGGCCCCTGCCCGGTGAGCGAGGTGCCCGGCTGGCTGTACCGGTGCGACGTGCTGGTGGAGCTGCTGCGGGAGGACCGCCCCTATGACGATGTGATCTCCCCCCGGATGTACGAGTATCTGGCCACGGGGAAGCCCATCGTCTCCATGCTCTGGCCCGACCAGGTGGAGCAGTTCCCCGACGTGATCTACCACGCCCACGACGAGGAGGAGTTCCTGGTCCTGTGTTCCCACGCCCTGGAGGAGGCCCCCGGCTTTGTGCGCCAGCGCCGGCAGGGCCACGCCGCCCAGGCCGCCTGGCCCCTGCGGGCCGCTCAGATCAGCCAGATTCTCGCCACCGCGGGACTTCTGTAACGGCGCCCCCGGACCCGCCGGTCCGGCGGGCACGCCTGATGTCTATGTTCAGGAGGGAAAAAACATGTTTCGAGAACTGCGCCGCAAACGCCAGGCCCTGTCCGCCCAGGACTGCGCCGCCGTCCTGGACCGGGGGTCCTCCGGGGTCCTGGCCCTGATGGGGGACGGCGGATACCCCTACGCCGTGCCCCTGAATTACGTCCGCGACGGGGAGAAGCTCTACTTCCACTGTGCCAAAGAGGGGCACAAGGTGGACGCCGTCCGGCGGGAGCCCAGGGCCTCGTTCTGCGTCATCGACCAGGACCAGGTGGTGCCCGAGGAGTACACCAGCTATTTCCGCAGCGTCATCGCCTTCGGGACCATCCGCATTCTGGAGGACGACGGGGAAAAGCGGGCCGCCGTGGAGAAGCTGGCGAAAAAGTACTTCCCCACGGACACGCCGGAGCACCGGGAGCAGATCATCCGGCGGGACTGGCCCCCGCTGTGCATGCTGGAAATGACGGTGGAGCACCTGTCGGGCAAGCAGGCCGTCGAGCTGGTCGGCCCCCAGCCGTAACCGCGCCGGGCCCTCTCCTTTCAGGAGCCTCCTATTTTCTCTCCGCCCGGGCGGCGATTGTTGTTCAACCCTACGAAAATCGGTTCTCCTCTTGCAAATCCCGCCATTTTCCGATAGAATAAAACCCTACTATTCATGATTGGAAAAGGGGGGTCCCACGGTGCGCTGCTTCTGCCGGCCCTGCCTGCGCAGCTGCCGCGGCACCCATCTGCCCATTTTCGTCCATCCAACAGGCTGTCTGTCTCCACAGATGGCCTGAAACTTTTTCAAAGGAGCGATCGTATGAAGAAAGTAGCCGTCATCATGGGCTCGGACAGCGACTGGCCTGTGGTCAAAGGGGCCTGCGACCAGCTGAAGACCTTCGGCATCCCCTATGAGGCCCACATCCTCAGCGCCCACCGCACCCCCGCCGCCGCGGCGGAGTTTGCCAAAAGCGCCCGGGCCAACGGCTTCGGCGTGCTGATCTGCGCCGCGGGCATGGCCGCCCACCTGGCCGGCGCCTTCGCCGGCAACTCCACTCTGCCCGTCATCGGCATCCCCATGAAGGGCGGGGCCATGGACGGGCTGGACGCCCTGCTGGCCACCGTGCAGATGCCCAGCGGCATCCCCGTGGCCACCGTGGCCATCAACGGGGCCAAGAACGCCGCCGTGCTGGCCGCCCAGATCCTGGCGGTCTCTGACGACGCCCTGGCCGCCAAGCTGGACGCGGCCCGGGCGGACATGGCCGCGCAGATCGCGGAGAAGGAGGCCAAGCTCCAGGCGGAGCTGGGCTGAATAGCGCATAAGAGTCAGCAAATCATTCGCATTTTTCAGCAAAGGAGTATCACATGGGCGGTTTTTTTGGCGCGGTCTCCAAGCGAGACGTCACTCTTGACATTTTCTTCGGCGTGGACTACCACTCCCACCTGGGCACCCGCCGGGGCGGCATGATCATCCACGATCAGGCCGACGGCTTTCAGCGGCAGATCCACTCCATCGAGAACACCCCCTTCCGCACCAAGTTCGAGAAGGATCTGGCGGACTTCCACGGGTGCAGCGGCATCGGCTGCATCAGCGACAGCGATCCCCAGCCCCTGCTGGTGCGTTCTCACCTGGGGCTGTACGCCATCACCACGGTGGGCATCATCAACAACGCCGAGGAGCTGGTGAGCCAGTATTTCTCCGACCACGGGCACCAGTTCATGGCCATGAGCTCGGGCAAGGTCAACTCCACCGAGCTGGCCGCCGCCCTCATCAACCAGAAGGGCAATCTGGTGGAGGGCATCCTCCACGCCCAGGACATGATCCAGGGCTCCCTCACCCTGCTGATCCTCACCGAGCAGGGCGAGATCATCGCCGCCCGGGACCGGGTGGGCCGGCTGCCGGTGCTGGTGGGCCGGGACCAGAACGGGCACTGCGTGTCCTTCGAGTCCTTCGCCTATCACAAGCTGGGCTATGAGGACGCCTATGAGCTGGGCCCCCGGGAGATCGTGCGCATCACCCCCGAGGGGTACGAGACCCTCTCCCCCGCCGGGCAGGAGATGAAGATCTGCGCCTTCCTGTGGACCTACTACGGCTACCCCAACTCCAACTATGAGGGGGTCAACGTGGAGCTGATGCGCTACCGCAACGGAGCCATCATGGCCCGGGACGAGGAGAAGCGGGGCACCCGGCCCCAGGTGGACTATGTGGCCGGCGTGCCCGACTCCGGGCTCCCCCACGCCATCGGGTACGCCGACCAGAGCCGCGCCCACTTCGCCCGCCCCTTCGTCAAGTACACCCCCACCTGGCCCCGGTCCTTCATGCCGGCCAACCAGGAGGTGCGCAATCAGGTGGCCAAGATGAAGCAGATCCCCGTGCCCGAGCTGATCCAGGGCAAGAAGCTGCTCTTCGTGGACGACTCCATCGTCCGGGGCACCCAGCTGCGGGAGACGGTGGACTTCCTGTACGAGTCCGGGGCCAAAGAGGTCCACATGCGCTCGGCCTGCCCCCCCATCATGTACAGCTGCAAGTATCTGAACTTCTCCCGGGGCAACTCGGACATGGACCTGCTGGCCCGCCGCACCATCCAGGAGCTGGAGGGGGACGAGGGGCAGCAGCACCTGGAGGAGTACGCCGACGTCCACACCCAGCGGGGCCAGTGCCTGCTGAAGGCCATCTGCGAGAGCTTCGGCTTTGACTCCCTGGGCTATCAGTCCCTGGAGGGCCTGCTGGAGGCCATCGGCCTGGACAAGGACAAGGTGTGCACCTACTGCTGGAACGGCAAGGAATAAACTTCCTCTAGGGGGGACGCTTTCCCCCCTAGATACGACGGCGGTTCCCAAGGAAACCGCCGTCGATACCCCCCTAAAGGGCCGGGCATATTCTGCGGAATATGCTTTTGCGCTTACGCGCACCGGCCCTTCCAGGGGGAACCAGTTCCCCCTGGATACGCGGCTTCGCCGCGATACCCCTTCCGCTCTCCGAGGGGGTAAAATAGTCTACGAAGCTCTATCACTGTATTTGGAGGTTTTGGTATGAAAAACTCCCATTCGGAATCTTACGCTGCCGCCGGGGTGGACGTGACCGCCGGCTATGAGGCGGTGGAGCGCATCAAGCCCATGGTGGAGTCCACCTACATCCCCGGGGTGATGGGCACCCTGGGGGGCTTCGGGGGCATGTTCGCCCCCGACGTGTCCGGCATGAAGAAGCCGGTGCTGGTCTCCGGCACCGACGGGGTGGGCACCAAGCTGCGCCTGGCCCAGCTGCTGGACAAGCACGACACCATCGGCATCGACTGCGTGGCCATGTGCGTCAACGACATCATCTGCGGCGGGGCCGCTCCCCTGTTCTTCCTGGACTATATCGCCTGCGGCAAGAACGACCCGGTGCGCATCGCCCAGATCGTCTCGGGCGTCACCGAGGGCTGCCGCCAGGCCGAGTGCGCCCTGGTGGGGGGCGAGACCGCCGAACACCCCGGCGTCATGCCCGACGAGGACTATGATCTGGCCGGCTTCTCCGTGGGAATCGTGGACGAGGAGAAGATCATCGACGGCAAAAAGCTTGCCCAGGGGGACGTTCTCATCGGACTGGCCTCCACCGGCGTCCACTCCAACGGCTTCTCTCTGGTGCGCAAGGTGTTCGACGTGGAGCACGCCGACCTGACCTCCCCCGTGGAGGAGCTGGGAGGCCGGGGGCTGGGCGAGACCCTGCTGACCCCCACCCGCATCTATGTGAAGGCCGTCAAGGCCCTGCTGAAGGCCGGGGTGGACATCCACGCCGTCAGCCACATCACCGGCGGCGGCTTCTATGAGAACGTGCCCCGGATGATGACCGACGGCCTCACCGCCCAGATCCATCTGGACGCCTTCCCGGTGCCCCCCATCTTCTCCCTGATCCAGAAGAAGGGGAACATCCCCCAGCGGGACATGTACAACACCTTCAACATGGGGGTGGGCATGATTCTGGCCCTGCCCGCCGCCCAGGCCGCTCAGGCCCTGGAGATCCTGGCCGCCAACCGCGAGACCGCCTGGCAGATCGGCGAGGTGATCTCCGGCGAGGACGGCGTGAAGCTGGTCTGATTCCAGAGTTGAGAGTAGAGAGTGAAGAGTTTAGATAACCTTCACCCCACATGAGTGCGTTATCTCCACTCTCTACTCTCTACTCTTCACTCTTACTTTGGAGGTTTGTCTATGCCCAAGCGCATCGCCGTGCTGGTCTCCGGGGGCGGGACCAATTTACAGGCCCTCATCGACGCCCAGGGCCGGGGGGAGATCGTGAACGGGGAGATCGCCGCCGTTCTGTCCTCCTCCCCCGACGCCTACGCCCTGGAGCGGGCCAAGAAAGCCGGCATCCCCGGCTATGTTCTGCCCCGGGCCGACGCCCGGACCGTGACCGCCGCCCTGGTGGAGCGGCTGCGGGAGCTGAACATCGACCTGGTGGTGATGGCCGGGTTCATGACCATCGTGACGGAGGAGCTGTTTCAGGCCTACCCCAACGCGGTG
>CALWVX010000116.1 GCA_944385065.1 uncultured Oscillospiraceae bacterium
AGGGAGCGGGGGGTGCCCACCCGGACCACCGTGGGGGTGACCGCCCTGGCGGACCACTTCCCGGTGGAGCTGGAAGTTCTGGTGGAACTGTACAAGTGATCGGGTTTCAAGGGCCCCGGGCGGATGCCCGGGGCCCCTTTGCATCGGGCGGCCTTTCGATGACAGAGGATGGGCAGGCGCCCACCCGACAGGGTGGGCGCTTGCGCGGTACCCGGGAGAGAGGCCCCTTCAGCGGCGGGCCAGAGAGCGCTGAACGGCCTTGACGCACTCCACAATGGGAATGACCAGGACGGCCAGCCCCAGTGCCACGGCGTACTCCATAGGGTCAATGTGGGTGAAGCCGAAGGCGTCGGACAGGCCGGGGAGGTAGATGACGGCGCTGGTAAGGATCAGGCTGAGCACCATGGCGCCCCAGAGGATCTTGTTGTGGCTGTGGAGTTTGAACACGCTGCCCCGCTGAGAGCGCATGTTGAAGCTGTGGAAGATCTCCGCCATGCTCATGGTCAGGAAGGCCATGGTCATGCCGTCGGGGCTCTGGGTGATCTCCCATACGCCCGACTCCATAAAGTGGCCGATGAAGTAGGCCGCCAGCACCAGTACCGTGACCATCAGCCCCTGATAGGCCACGTCAAGGCCCAGGCCGCCCGCGAAGATGCCGTCGCTGGCCTTCCGGGGGGGCCGCTCCATCAGGTCGGGCTCCCCCTTCTCCATGCCCAGGGCCAGAGCGGGGAAGCAGTCGGTGATCAGGTTGATCCACAGCAGGTGGACGGGTTCCAGGATGACGAAGCCCAGCAGGGTGGCCAGAAAGACGGAGAGCACCTCGCTCATGTTGGAACCCAGCAGGAACTGGATGGCCTTGCGGATATTGTCGTAGATCCGCCGGCCCTCCTGCACGGCCCCCACGATGGTGGCGAAGTTGTCGTCGGCCAGCACCATGTCGGCCACGTTCTTGGTCACATCGGTGCCGGTGATGCCCATACCCACGCCGATGTCGGCGGACTTGATGGAGGGGGCGTCGTTGACCCCGTCGCCGGTCATGGCGGTGATGCAGCCGTTGCGCTTCCAGGCGTTGACGATGCGCACCTTGTGCTCGGGCTGTACCCGGGCGTAGACACAGTAGTGGGAGATATTCCGGTCCAGCTCCTGATCACTCATTTTATTGAGCTGGGAGCCGGTAATGGCCTGGTCGTCATGCTCCAGAATGCCCAGCTGCTTGGCGATGGCCACGGCGGTGTCCCGGTGGTCGCCGGTGATCATCACCGCCCGGATGCCGGCGGTCTTGCACTGGGCGATGGCGTCCTTCACCTCGGGGCGGATGGGGTCGATCATGCCCGCCAGCCCCAGGAAGGTCAGGTCGTGCTCCAGAGCGGCCGGGGACTGGTCCTGGGGCATCTCGTCATAGCGGCGCTCCGCTGCGGCCAGCACCCGCAGGGCCTGATCGGCCATGGCCTTGTTCCGGGCCAGGATCTCCGAGCGGGCCTGATCGTCCAGAGGGAGGACCCTGCCGTCCTTCTCATAGGAGGTGCACCGCTTCAGCAGCACATCAGGGGCGCCCTTGGTGTACTGCACATAGCCGTGCTCCAGCTGGTGAATGGTGGACATCATCTTCCGGCCCGAGTCGAAGGGGGCCTCCCCCACCCGGGGCAGCTCCTGCTCCAGTTGGGGCTTGGGCAGTCCCGCCTTGGCCGCCCAGTTCACCAGGGCGCATTCGGTGGGCTCGCCCACCGCCCTGCCCGTTTCGTCGGGGGCGGCATCGGAGCACAGGGACATGGCCCGGGCGGTCTTCTCCACATCCCCGAAGGAGTCCACAACGGTCATCTTGTTCTGGGTGAGGGTGCCCGTCTTGTCCGAGCAGATGACCTGGGCGCAGCCCAGAGTCTCCACAGCGGTCAGTTTTCGGATGACCGCGTTTCGCCTGGACATATTGGTGACGCCGATGGACAGCACGATGGTGACCACGGCGGCCAGACCCTCCGGAATGGCGGCCACCGCCAGGCTGACGGCCACCATGAAGGTGCTGATGATGGTGTCCAGATGGAAGTCGCCCGCCCGGAGCAGGCTGAACAGGAAAATGAATACACAGATGCCCAGCACCAGCACACTGAGGATCTTGCTCAGCTGGCCCAGTTTGCGCTGGAGGGGGGTCTCGCCCTCCTCCGCCTGGGACAGGGCGTCGGCGATCTTGCCCATCTCGGTGTCCATGCCGGTGGAGCACACCACCGCCCGGCCCCGGCCATAGACCACGGTGGAACCCATATAGAGCATGCAGCGCCGGTCGCCAAGGGGGACCTCCTCCTCTGCGGCGATGGCGTCCACCTCTTTTTCCACCGGTACGCTCTCGCCGGTGAGGGCGGCCTCCTCGGCCTTGATGCTGGCGCACTCCAGAATGCGGCAGTCGGCGGGGACGGCGTCGCCCGCCTCCAGGATCACAATGTCGCCGGGGACCAGCTGGTCGCTGTGCAGATGGACCATTTTTCCATCCCGCAGCACCTTGCTGGTGGCGGCGGTCATCTCCTGCAGGGCCTCGATGGCCTTTTCCGCCTTGCTCTCCTGGTACACGCCCAGCACCGCGTTGATCAGCACCACGATGAGAATGATGAACACGTCGGTGAACGGCTCGCCGGAATAGGCGGCGGTGACGCCGGAGACGGCGGCGGCGGCCAGAAGGATGATGATCATGGGGTCGCACAGCTGCTGGAGAAAGCGCTGGAGCAGGGTGGCCTTTTTCCCCTCGGCCAGCTTGTTGGGGCCGTATCGGGCCAACCGCTCCTCCGCCTGCTGCCGGGAGAGGCCTTCTTCTGAGGAGTCCAGCTCGCTCAGAACTTCATCCGGGGTTTTCTGATAAAAACTCATGCCCATTCTTCCCTTCTTCTCTTGTAACAGGGTCGGCGCGGCCCCGCTCTCCGGAGGCCGCGCCGACTGAGTGAATCCACATGAAAAACGGTTCCGCACCCGGAGCTGGGGGACGAAGCTCCAACCCCCATTATTATACAAACTTGTGCCTTTAACATAAGTTCAGCTTGGGGAGCGGCCTGTTCAGGTTTCGCAAAGAAAGGAGAACGCCCCGGCCTTCCGAAAGGCCGGGGCGGGGAATCAGGGAAGACAGCGGGCCAGCCAGTCCCGCAGCTGGAGCAGGCTGTCAAAGGTCCGGTCCGCCGCCCGGGTCATCTCCGGCGTGGGGGGGATCAGGTCGGGGACCAGGGCGGTGAACAGCCCCGCCCCGTGGGAGGACAGCACGCCGTTTTTGGAATCCTCCACCCCCAGACAGCAGGCGGGCTCCAGTCCAATGGCCCGACAGGCGGTCAGATAGATCTCCGGGTCGGGCTTGCCCCGGGTCACCGTGTCCCCGGTGACCACCGCCTGGAAGTATCGGCCCAGGCCGCTGTTCTCCAGCTTGTAGCGGGTGGTGTTGGCCCCGCTGGAGGTGGCCAGGGCCAGGGGAAGCCCCCTCTGGGCGAGAAGCTCCAGAATTTCCCGGGCCCCCTCTTTCACCGGAACCCCCTCGGTCTCCAGCCGGGCCCGGCTGCGCTGGGAGCAGGTGCGCAGGAACTGGTCCAGGGGGAAGTCCGGGGGCGAGACCTGGCGCAGCAGGGAGACGATCCCCTCGTGGTTGCGGCCCACCAGCTCCAGATAGTGCTCCTCAATGCCCGGCGCGTCCATCTCCCGGGCCACTCCCAGCCACACGTCCATGGCCAGGCGCTCGGTGTCAAAGAGGGTGCCGTCGGCGTCAAAGACCGCGCCCCTCAGCGAAAGCATGCTCATACCTTGCCGATGTCCCTCCGGTAGTGCATGTCCTGGAAGGAGATGGGCTTGCAGGCGGCGTAGGCCCTGGCGATGGCGTCCTCCAGGTCGTTTCCGGTGGCGGTGACCCCCAGGACCCGGCCGCCGGCGGTGAGGACCGCGCCGTCCTCCCCCAGCCTGGTGCCTGCGTGGAACACGGTGGCCAGTTTCCCGGCCTCCTCCAGACCGGAGATGGGGTAGCCGCTCTGATACTGCACCGGGTAGCCGCCCGAGGCCAGCACGATGCAGCAGGCCGCGCCCTCCTTCCACTTGATCTCGATCTGGTCCAGGGTGCCGTCCACACAGGCCTGGAAGATGTCCATCAGGTCGGTGTCCAGCATGGACAGAATGGGCTGGGTCTCCGGGTCGCCGAAGCGGGCGTTGTACTCCACCACCTTGGGGCCGTCGGCGGTGAGCATCAGGCCGAAGTAGATGACCCCCTTGAAGGGGCGGCCCTCCGCCTTCATGGCGGCGATGGTGGGCAGGAAAATCTTCTCCATGCACGCCTGGGCGATTTCAGGGGTGTACTTGGGGGAGGGGCAGAAGGCCCCCATGCCTCCGGTGTTGGGACCCTGATTGCCGTCATAGGCCCGCTTGTGGTCCTGGGAGGACAGCATGGGCACCAGATGCTCCCCGTCGCAGAAGGCCAGCACGGTGACCTCGGGGCCCACCATGCACTCCTCGATGACCACGGTATTGCCGGAGGCGCCGAACTTGTGGCCCTCCATCATCTCCCGCAGGGCGGTCTCCGCCTCCTCCACGGTGGAGGCCACCACCACGCCCTTGCCCAGGGCCAGACCGTCCGCCTTCACCACGATGGGGGCGCCCTGCTCCCGCACATAGGAGAGAGCCTTGTCCAGGTCGGTGAAGGTCTCATACTTGGCGGTGGGGATGTGGTACTTGCGCATCAGCTCCTTGGAGAAGGCCTTGCTGGCCTCGATGATGGCCGCGTTGGCCCGGGGGCCGAAGGCGGGGATGCCCGCCGCCTCCAGGGCGTCTACCATGCCCAGGGCCAGGGGGTCGTCGGGGGCCACCATGACAAAGTCCATGGCGTTGTCCTTGGCCCACTGCACCATGGCCTCCACGTCGGTGGCCTTGATGGGCACACAGGCGGCCACCTGGGCGATGCCCCCGTTGCCGGGGGCGCAGTATAATTCGGTCACTTTGGGGCTCTGGGCGAGCTTCCAGCAGATGGCGTGCTCACGCCCGCCGCCTCCAACCACTAAAACTTTCATAATACGCTCCTCTCGAGCGGGCGACCAGAGGCCGCCCCTACAAAATAGATTCAGATATGCTGCGGGGTGTGATCACGAAACATATCGCGTTATCCCACGGGCTCTGTAGGGGCGGGTGTCCTCACCCGCCCGCGGGCCGATGAGGACATCGGCCCCTACAGACAGAAAACGGCCTGCCTGTTGTGTTCGTTTAATGATGGAACAGCCGAATCCCAGTAAACGCCATCACCATGCCGTATTTGTCGGCCGTGGCGATGACCTGATCATCCCGGATGGAGCCGCCGGGCTGGACGATATACTGAACGCCCGACTTGCGGGCCCGCTCCACATTGTCCCCGAAGGGGAAGAAGGCGTCGGAGCCCACGGTGACCCCAGACATCTGGGCGATCCAGGCGGCTTTCTCCTCGGCGGTGAGCACCTCGGGCTTCACCTTGAAGGTGTTCTGCCACACCCCTTCGGCCAGCACGTCCTCGTACTCGTCGGAGATGTACAGGTCGATGGCGTTGTCCCGGTCGGGGCGGCGGATGTTGTC
>CALWVX010000117.1 GCA_944385065.1 uncultured Oscillospiraceae bacterium
TTCTACTCCATGCGCCGGCGCACCCGCTCGGTGCTGATGAACGTGAACAACATCCCCATGATGAACGCCGACATCGTAACCGGCGTCTCCCTGTGCCTGCTGTTCGTGGCGGTGTTCGGCCTGTGGAACGAGTTCGCCGCCAACTACCGCATCACCCTCAACCTCTTCGGCACCCTGTACCGCATCACCTTCCCGGAGCTGTCCCTGGGCTTTGGCACCATGCTCATCGCCCATATCACCTTCAACATCCCCTATGTCATCCTCTCCGTGGGCCCCAAGCTGCGGCAGATGGACGGCAATCTGGTGGACGCGGCCCGGGACCTGGGCTGCACCTGGATCGGGGCCTTTTTCAAGGTGATCCTGCCCGAGATCAAGCCGGGCATCGTCTCCGGCGCTCTGATCGCCTTTACCATGAGCGTGGACGATTTCGTCATCTCCTACTTTACCGCGGGCACCTCGGTGTCCACTCTGGCCATGGAGATCTATTCCATGGCCCGCAGGCGGGTCTCTCCGGAGATCAACGCCGTGTCCACCCTGCTCTTTGTGGTGGTGCTGCTGCTCCTGGTGGTGGTCAACCTCCGGGAGGCCAGACAGACCAAAGCGGAGGCCGGGCGGGCGTCCTGACGATCTTATGACCGGACGGTCTGAGATAATAATAATCCAAAAACTGGAGGAATGATCAATTGAAAAAAGTTCTTGTGCTGACCCTGACCCTTGCCATGGTGATGTCCCTGGCCCTGTCCGGCTGTTCGGTGGAGCGGGTGGATGAGAGCGGCGATTACAGCCACACCGCCGGCGACGGCTCCGCCCCCTCCGGCTCCGATGCCCAGCCCTCCGGGGACCGGGTGGTCAACGTGTGCTCCTGGGGCGAGTACCTCGACATGAGCCTCATTGAGGAATTTGAGGCCCAGACCGGCATCACCGTCAACTATAAGACCACCGACAGCAACGAGACCCTGTACTCCCTGCTGGAGAACGGCGGCAGCGACTTCGACGTGGTGGTCCCCTCCGACTACATGATCTCCCAGCTCATTGAGGAGGACAGACTGCAGCCCCTGGACTACTCCAAGATCCCCAACTTCGAGAAGATCGCCGACCGGTTCAAGAACCTGTCCTACGATCCGGAGAACCTGTACACCGTGCCCTACACCTGGGGCACCCTGGGCATCATCTACAACACCACCATGGTGGACGAGCCCATCACCAGCTGGAGCGTGATGTTTGACGACAGCTACGCCGGCAACGTCATCCTCATCGACAACCCCCGGGACGCCATCGGCATGGCCCTGTACTATCTGGGCTACTCGGTGAACACCACCGACGAGGCCCAGATCCGGGAGGCGGCCGAGCTGGTGTCCAACGCCTGGGCCAACGGCGTGTACCAGGGCAAGACCATGGACGGCATCTTCCAGATCATGGAGGGCGGCAATGCCGCCATCGGCACCTACTACGCCGGCGACTACCTGACCATGCTGGAGAACAACCCCGACCTGGCCTACGTCATTCCCGACGAGGGCTCCAACTGGTTCGTGGACGCCATGTGCATCCTGAAGGACGCCAAGAATGTGGACGAGGCCCACGAGTGGATCAACTTCATCGCCTCCACCGACGCCAACCTGCGCAACATGGACTTCATCTGGTACGCCTCCCCCAACGAGGAGGCCCTGGAGATGTACCCCGAGTGGTACGAGGAGCAGTACGGCGAGCCCTTGGATCAGGAGCTGTACGAGATCATGGCCGCCCCCCAGGAGGTGCTGGACCGCTGCGAGGCCTATCTGGTCCTGCCCCAGGAGACCCGCACCCTGTACAACGATCTGTGGATCGAGCTGGGCGCGTGACCTCCGCCGCTTTTTCGACCCCTTCCGCGTCCCCGCCCATTCCAGGGCGGGGGCGCGTCTGCTTTCTGCGCGGGGTCCCGTGAAAAAATTCCCGGGAATCCCAAATTCCCGGGAATGGTTCCGCCCGAACCGGGGCATACTGGGGACATCTCAATCAAAGGAGGATGTTTCCCATGAGCAGACCCAAGGACAAGCAGGAGCGCGACAAGAAGCAGGGCCGGGATCTCCGGGGCAGCGCGCCCATCGCCGGCCAGAACCGCACCGACCCCGACACCAACGCCCAGGACCCCATGGCCGGCCGGGAGGAGATGCGCATGAAGCGGGAAGGACATGACATGTGACCAGCCCCGGGAGGGACAGGTTCACATAATGTTCACGAAAAATTCCAGATTTGGTGAAGAATGGAGACAGAGGATATGGTATCGTATAGACAGATCAGAACTTGATCTGTTTTCCTCCTAAAAAGCGCGGCTCAGGCCGTGCGAAACCAGTCCGGCACACGCGCGAAGACCGGACGGGAGGCCGGCCCCCCGCCTGATGAGAGGGCCGCCTGCTTCCCCCCTCGGCGCGGAGGACGCGCCATACTGCCGCTCCAGCGGGTTTGCTCCTGGGCGGCAGACCAAAAGGCTCCCGCCTGACCGGCGGTTTCCAGATATGATTACCTCCCTCTTTCTTCTCTTTACCAACACAGGACCGGGGGCCCGCCGTTCGGCGGGTCCCCGGTCCTGTTATTGATGGGTCCGGCCCCGGCTGGAGAGAAGCCGCCGGGACCGGCGCTGTTTGGAAAAAACAGGCGTGTTCCGGCCCGGCGCGGGGCCGTCACCCCAGCGCCAAGCGGTAATAGTCATAGTCCAGCACCGTGGCGGAGTAGGCCACCCGGTTCTGCACGTCGGCCACCATCTCGGCCACCTCCTGGGGGTCGGGCTCCGCGCCGTCCCATCGGGTGAACTGGTCGGTGGTGGAGTCGTACCAGCCGGCGGAATTGATAAAGCTGTAATTGGCGAAGATGATCAGGGCGGGCTCGTCGGACAGAATGTCCGACCCCATCATCAGCCGGGAGTCGTACTCCAGGCCGAACAGGTTGGACAGGGTGGGCAGAATGTCCAGACTGGAGCAGTACTTGTCCACATGGACGGGCTCCTCCATGCCGGCGCTCCACAGGATCAGGGTGTTCTCATAGATCTCGAACACCGGGTCCACCGGGTGGCCCAGCAGCTCGCTGTACTCCTCGTCGGTGAGGCCGTAGGGGTAGTGGTCGGCGGACAGGACGATCACTGTGTCCTCCAGCTGCCCCGCCGCCTCCAGCTGGTCCAGCAGGCTGGTCATGGCCGCCTCCAGCTCCAGCTGGCTGGCTAGATAGCACTTGACCGGTTCGCTGTAGGGCAGGTCTTTGACCTCATCATAGTGGCGGGCGGACATGGCGTTCTCCTCCAGGGTATAGTTCAGATGACCGCTGACGGTGAGCATGTACACCATGAACTGGTCCTCGTCCACGAACATGGGGACGGCCTTCTCCATCATCTCCAGGTCGGAGGGGGGGAACTGGCCGGCGGACTCCATCTGCAGGCCCTGGCCGATGGCGTAGTACTCATATCCCATGTTGGGGTGGGACAGGTTCCGGTCGTAGTAGTCGTACAGGTAGTCGTGGAAGGCCAGGGTGCGGTAGCTCTCCCGCCGGAACTGGCTGCCCAGGGAGAAGGGCATGTAGTTTTCAGAGGACAGAGAGTAGCTCCACACCCCCGACTTGGGGATCAGGCTGGTGGTGGTCACATACTCGCCGTCCGAGGTGGACACCCCCCACAGGGGGGTGTAGAAGTGGTCGAAGACGAAGCCCTGGTGGGACAGCTTCCACAGCGTGGGGGTGCGCTCCGGGTCCAGGGCGGCGGTGGAGAAGCTCTCCGCCACGATCCAGATGAGATTCTTGCCCTCGAAATATCCCGTCCACTCATTTTCCGGAGTGGGCTCCCGCTGGGCGAACCACTGGTTGGCCAGGAGCAGGTTCTCATCCGTCTCCCCCTGGACCAGGGCGTCGAAGTCGATGTCCATGGCGTGGACCCTCGGCTGGCCGTCGGGATCGTCCGGCTGAAAGGCACTGACGTCGGGGGGCAGGCTGTCCGGGTCCACCGGATCAGACTGAATGGGGTCCTCGTCGTCCGGGTCGATGCCGAAGAACACCCGGCGCAGCTCCAGCTGGGTCTGGGTGACCATGCCGAAGTACTGCACCTCCAGTTCGGGCACCGCCGCCTGGGTGTAGATGTACCGCAGGGAGAGCACCCCGCCGCCGCACAGCATGACAATGCCCATGGAGACCAGCTGGGCCAGAACGGCCAGCAGGACCCACCGCAGCCGCCTGGGGTGGGCCAGAGTCTGCTCGCCCACAATGCGCCGGCGGAAGAGAACGGCCAGTGCGATGGGGATGACCATCAGCACCACCACGAACCAGTTGAGCAGCACCTCCCCGGCGGCGGTATGCCCGAAGGACTCGGCCACCATCAGCATTTTGGTGATGGAAAACAGGCTGAAAAAGGTTTTGAACAGCCGGTAATAAATGGCCTGAGAGCCCAGCCAGACGGAGAGCAGGGCGGTGCACAGCACCAGAAAAAACCGCCCCTTCCGGGGGGAGACCCCGCCGCACAGAAGTCCCAGCAGCAGCGAGAGGGGGATGGAGAACAAAAAGGTGAACACCGCCCCCGCCGGAGACAGGGACTGGAAGCAGGACAGCTTCAGCACCAGTTCCTCATAGTAGAGGACGGCCAGAAAAAACGCGGAAGGGGCCGCCAGCCGCCGCCAGTGGGGCCACAGCGCGTTTCCCCTGGAAAAAACCATGTGGGACACCTCCCGGAGATTGTTAGGCCAATTGTACTGGATATGGTCTGTCTTGTCAATGCGCAGTCGGACTGGGAAAAACAGGCGGTGCCTCGGGCACGGCGGCGGTCAGTTATCATAATACCTGATTTTTCTCTTGCATTTTAAGATTTTCTGTGAAAATAACCATTTTCTATTGAAGGAAGATGTGATATACTGCAATCGTTTGCGAAGGGCGGCAGGTCACGCGTGCCGCCCTGCACAAGACGGCGGGCCCGCCGGAGGGCGGGGCGCTGGTTAAGAAGAGAAGAAATCAAGGAGAGTGAGAGTATGGCAACCTTCGTTATCGGTCTGGTCATCCTCTTCGTGGGCGCCGCCCTGTACGGCACCCTGTGCGAAAAGGTCTTTGGTCCAGACGACCGTCCCACTCCCGCGTATGCCAAGCAGGACGGCGTGGACTACGTCCCCATGCGCTGTTGGAAGAACAGCCTGATCAACCTGCTGAATATTGCGGGCACCGGCCCCATCCTGGGCCCCATTCAGGGCATCCTGTTCGGCCCCATCGCGTTTATCACCATCCCCATCGGCAACATCATCGGCGGCGCGATGCACGACTATTTCTGCGGTATGATCTGCCTGCGTGACGGCGGTACCCAGATGTCGTCCATGATCCGCAAGTACACCAACAAGGGCATCTACACCGTGTACAACATCTTTGTGTGTGTGCTGCTGCTCCTGGTGGGCGCCGTGTTTGTCTACACCCCCGGCGACATCGCCGCCAAGCAGGTGTTCGGCTTCTCCGGCGCGGCCACCGATCCCAGCACCTGGATCATCTACGGCGTCATCTTCCTGTACTACCTGATCGCCACCGTGTTCCCCATCGA
>CALWVX010000118.1 GCA_944385065.1 uncultured Oscillospiraceae bacterium
AAAGGGAGTTTTTCTATCTTCTTTATCGCCATAGGCTTTTTTGTACCACTCGCCTAGCGAGTGGTTTTAGGTCACAAGAAAGTTCCGGCGCAGCCGCGCCGGAACGGATAGATGGGACCTGATCGGAAAGGATGGGTTTTTATTCCGCCTGCCAGCCCTTGCACACATCCACCCAGCCCAGACTGTTGGAGTATTGGGCCAGCTCGTCACAGGTGAGCTGAATGGCGGAGTTGGAGCTGCCGGCCGCGGGGAACACGGTGTCGAACCGCTGGAGAGACACGTCCAGATAGGTCTTGACGCCCTCCGGATTGGCGAAGGGACATACGCCCCCCACCGCGTGGCCGGTCATCTCCACCGCCTGTTCCGGGGTGAGCATCTTCGCCTTGGTGTGGAAGGCGGCCTTGAACTTGGAGTTGTCAATCTTGGCGTCGCCGGCGGCTACAATCAGGACGCAGCCGCCGTCCACCAGAAAGGACAGGGTCTTGGCGATGCGGGCGGGGATCACGCCCACCGCCTGGGCGGCCAGCTCCACCGTGGCGCTGGACACCGGAAATTCCAGAATGTCGCCCTCCCGGCCCAGGGGGCGGAAATACTCTTTCACACGTTCGATGGACATGGCTCAGCCCTCCAGCTTTTTAGCGGTGCGGGCCAGAAACTTTTCGTCCTGAACGATAAACCGCTGGTGGGTTCCCTGGCCGATCATCCCTTTTTCATCATAAGCGGCCACCTTCAGCTCAATGCGCTTGCCGTTCACTTCGGTGACCTCGCTTTCCGCCCACACCTTCATGCCCACGGGGGTGGCCGAGTCGTGACTGATGTCCAATCTGGTGCCCACCGTGCTCTGGCCGGGCTCCAGGCAGGGGGCGATGGAGGTCCAGGCGGCTTCTTCCATCAGGGCGCACATAAACGGGGTGCCGAAAACAGGCAGAGCGCCCGAACAGGCGGCCGAGGCGGTTTTGGCGTCAGTGACCGTGGCCTCGGCCCGGCCCTTCAATCCGACAGTGACAGACATGTGATGTCCTCCTTTGTAAAAATTGAGCTTATTATACTACGGGCTGTGGGAAAAATCCAGCCTGATCCTCTGTGCCTGACCGAATTTCCGCCAGAGAGGAGAGCACAGCCCAGTTTTGGGGGAAGGGACGGTCCAGATTCCAATAGCTCACCCCGCCCAGGCCGCGCTCCAGTGCCAGTTCCAATTTGGCGCGGATGCTCCGGGCATCCTCAAACCACACCTCCCGCTGCTGTCCCTGTTCCCCCACATAGGGGAACCAGGGGGCCTGGGACTGGGCGTCATAGCGGATGGAGGCGTGCCGGTCCCAGGCCAGGCGGACTGCCTGCACATTGTTGACCGAGACAGCCCGGTTTCCCTCCCGATAGGGCACCGGCCAGTCATAGCCGTAGTTGGGAATCCCCAGCAGGAGCCGCTCCGGGGAGAAGTAGTTCAGCGCGTAATCCACGGCCTGGCGCACCTGGGGAAGGGGGGAGACCGCCATGGGCGGCCCGCCGGGATAGCCCCAGTCATAGGCCATCAGCAGGGCGAAATCCACTGCCTGGGACAGCAGGGCGAAGTCCAGCCCTTCATACAGCCGTCCGGCCTGGTGATCCGACGTTTTGGGGGCCAGCGCCACGGTCAGGGGCAGTCCCAACGGGGCCAGAGACTGGCGCAGCCGGGTCAGAAACTGAGCGTAGCGCTGGGCGTCCTGCCCGTAGAGAAATTCAAAGTCCACATCCACCCCGCGGTAGCCTTTGGACCGGGCGGTTTCGGTCAGGGCGGCAATCAGGCGGCTCTGAGCCTCCGGATTGCTCAGAAGCCGGTGGGCCAGCTCTCCGGAGAAGCCCTCCTCGGTGAGGGAGGACAGGTGGAGAATGGGGGCCGCCCCCGCCTGGAGCGCAGCCTGGACCAGGGCTTCGTCCTGGGGAGCGATCAGCTCTCCCTCCGGGGTGAACTGGTAGGTGAAAGGGGTGAGCTGGGACAAATAGGGGAGTACGGCGGTGAGCAGTTTTCCGTCCATGGATGGATAGGCGTAGCCGTTAACCGTGAGGGAGCCCTCCGGCTGGTCCTGATAGCGGATAACCAGGGCCTGGCCGGGAAAGATCCGGTCGCTGCCCTGCAGACCGGGATTGTTCTGCAGCAGGCGGACCGGGGTGGTTTGATAGCTCCGGGCGATGGAATAGAGCGTATCCCCCGCCTTTACCACATGGATGAGGGCGGGGTACCGGATCACAATCGTCTGCCCCACGACCAGCTGGGAGGGATTGGGAAGCTGATTGTCCTGGAGCAGCCGGTCCATGGAGACCCCGTACTGCTGAGCGATCTGATAGAGGCTGTCGCCGGGCTGCACCACATGAATGTCCATCTGTTCTTCCCCCTTAGAGTATGGTGATATAGTCGGCGCTGGCATAGCCGGTATATCCGTTGTAGTTCACCAGGTGCCAGCCGTTGGCGGTATTGAGGATTGTAAGCTGCGCCCCGTCGGGAGCCTGGACCAGAATGGGGGCCTCCAGATTGGGGCGTGCTCGGATATTCAGCTTGCCCCAGGCCACATCCACAACGCCCTGGCGGCGGTTTTCCGTCTCGAAAAACGGAATGTCGAAAAATTCAGTGAGGGCCAGCACAATCATCCGGGCAATCTTATGCAGGTTGTTCTTGATCCATGCGGCGTCCTCCGGGTTGTCGTGGAAGGCCACCTCCAGCAAAACGGCCGGCGCGCGCACTTTGGCCACCTCGCCCAGGGAGGTGGTGGGTTGGATGCGCACCAGATTGGGGTCGTGGTATATGGTTTTCAGCGCGTCGACGATAAGCTGGGCCGCCCGCCGCCCCTCCTCGCTGCCGGGGTAGTAAAAGGCGATGGACCCCCGGACCTTTCCGGCCTGATCCCCGGCGGCTGCGTTGGAGTGAAGAGACAGATGAAGGTCATAATTGCCTGCGTTGGATGCGGCAATGGAGGAGGCCGCCGTCATGTCGGGGGTATTCCGGGAATATCGGATGCCGGATGCGTCCAGATAGGGGACCATTTGATCCGCCAGCAGATTCATGTAGTATTCTTCCGTGCCCCCGTTCACATAGTAGTTGAACTCCTGGGTGGACGGAGAGAGGTAGATGATGGGCATGAAAACACCTCCGATTTTTCTCCATCCTATGTGAAAAGAGAACCATCGGTGCTCCGGGGCTGAAAAGGCTCTGACCTGCCTGCGGCAGGTCAGAGCCTTTTTTTCGTGTTTTCCGGATCGTCGCCGCACAGCTCCCGCAGGGCCTCCGGCCGGCAAAGGGTCAGTTCCCGATAGCCCAGCGACACCCAGCCGCGCTGCTCGAAGCTGTTCAGGATGCGGCTGACGGTGACCCGGCTGGCGGAGACGGCGGCCGCGATGTCCTCCTGGCTGCACAGAACCCGCCCACCGGAGGGGGCAAGAGACAGCAGAAACCGGGCGACCCGCCACCGGGCCGGGCGAAAGGCCATCTGGTCCACCTGGCTGGACAGCAGCCGAACCGTCCGGGCCAGGTATTTCAGCATTGCCATGGCCAGCTCCGGATTTCCAGCGATCTCCTGGGTGACCAGTTCCCGGTCGATGGGCACCAGCTGACAGGGGGAGAGGGCCACCGCGGAGGAGACCCGGGGCAGCTCGTCAAAAAATGACGCCTCGCCGAACAGGCTGCCGGAGCTGTACAGATTCAGGACCCGCTCCTCTCCGTCTTCCGACTGAATGAAGCTCTTCACCCGGCCGCTTTTCAGATAATAAAAGCAGGTGGCCTCGGTGCCCTGCAGGTAGATCAGGTATCCAGGGGAGCACAAAATAGGGGGGCGGCTTTTGGCAAACGGTTCCCAAAGCCCGGCGGGAAAATCCAGATGGAGATCGTTCATGCGGTTTACCGCTCCTTTCGGCTGCAGCGGAAAGGAAGAAAAGGAATCTCATGCCGCCGCAGCATTTTTTGCAATTGTATCATAGTTTACATTCTTTTGGCAAGCATTCTGCTATGCTGAACGCAAGAAAACCCGAGGAGGTAGCTTTGTATGGGAATGACAATGACGCAGAAAATTCTGGCCAAGCACGCCGGACTGGACCATGTGGAGGTGGGGCAGCTGGTGGAGGCCAAGCTGGACCTGGTGCTGGGCAACGACATCACCAGTCCCGTGGCCATCACCGAGTTTGAAAAGGCGGGCTTCACCCAGGTCTTTGACAAGGACAAGATCGCCATCGTCCTGGACCACTATACCCCCTGCAAGGACATCAAGTCGGCAGAGCTGTGCCTCCAGGCCCGGAATTTTGCCCACAAGCACCAGATCACCAATTTCTTTGACGTGGGGCAGATGGGGGTGGAGCACGCCCTGATCCCGGAGAAGGGTCTGGCCGCCCCCGGAGAGGTCATCGTGGGGGCCGATTCCCACACCTGCACCTATGGCGCTCTGGGAGCTTTTTCCACCGGCATCGGCTCCACCGACATGGCCGCCGCCATGGCCACCGGATTTTTGTGGTTCAAGGTGCCCGCCGCCATCAAGGTGACGCTGAAAGGCAAGCTGCAGCCCATGGTGTCCGGCAAGGATGTGATCCTCCATCTGATCGGCCAGATCGGGGTGGACGGCGCTCTGTACCAGTCCCTGGAGTTTGCTGGGGAGGGGGTGGCCTCCCTGTCCATGGACGACCGGTTCACCATCTCCAACATGGCCATCGAGGCCGGCGGCAAGAACGGCATTTTCCCCGTGGATGAGAAGACCATGGAGTATATCAACGGCCGGGTGACCCGCCCCTGCGAGGCGTTCCAGGCCGACCCGGACGCGGAGTATGTCCGGGAAGTGGTCATCGACCTGGATACCCTGGAACCCACGGTGGCCATGCCCCATCTGCCGGAGAACACCAAGGCGGTGTCTGAGGCGGCCGGCCTGCCCATCAACCAGGTGGTGATCGGCTCCTGCACCAACGGCCGCATCAGCGATCTGCGCATCGCCGCCCAGGTGCTGAAGGGGAAAAAGGTGGCCGACGGCGTGCGGTGCATTGTCATTCCCGCCACCCAGGAGATCGTGCTCCAGGCCATGAAGGAGGGCCTCATCCAGACCTTTATTGAGGCGGGCTGCGCCGTCTCCACCCCCACCTGCGGCCCCTGTCTGGGCGGCCACATGGGCGTCATGGCCGAGGGGGAGCGCACCGTCTCCACCACCAACCGCAACTTCGTGGGCCGCATGGGCCATGTGACTTCGGAAATCATCCTGGCCTCTCCCGCTGTGGCCGCCGCCTCCGCCGTGGCCGGCTGCGTGGCTGATCCCCGCGGCTAAAAGCCGCGCAGGCCGGCAGAGTGGAGAGTAGAGCGTGAAGAAAAGGGCTTCGCCGAAGGCGAATGACGTTAAAATTGTCCGGCGCAGCCGGACACCCTATCTCCACTCTTAACTCTTCACTCTCCACTCTAATAAAAAAGAGTTTATCGAGAAAGGAATTGACCGATCTATGAAGGTTTACAAATACGGCGCCAACGTGGACACCGACGTGATCATCCCCGCCCGGCACCTGAACGACCCGTCCCC
>CALWVX010000119.1 GCA_944385065.1 uncultured Oscillospiraceae bacterium
CAGTGGCTGTTCGAGGTGGGCATCGAGGCCAGCGAGGCCATGCCCATTCTGCTGTTCATCGGCATCGGCGCCATGATTGACTTCGGCCCTCTGCTGGCCAACCCCAAGCTGTTCCTGTGCGGCGCCGCCGCTCAGGCCGGTATCTTCCTGACCATCATCCTTGCCTGCGCCCTGGGCTTTGACCTGAAGGACGCCGCCTCCATCGGCATCATCGGCGCCGCCGACGGACCCACTTCCATCCTGGTGTCCCAGACCCTGGAGTCCAACTTTGTGGGCGCGATTGCGGTGGCCGCCTACTCCTACATGGCGCTGGTGCCCATCATCCAGCCCTTTGCCATCAAGCTGGTCACCACCAAGAAGGAGCGTGCCATGCGCATGCCCTATAAGCCCCAGGGCGTGACCCGCCGGATGCGGATTCTGTTCCCCATTGTGGTCTCTGTGATTGCCGGTCTGGTGGCCCCCTCCTCCGTGGCTCTGGTGGGCTTCCTCATGTTCGGCAACCTGATCCGGGAGTGTGGTGTGCTGGAATCCCTGTCCAAGACCGCCCAGAATGATCTGGCCAATCTGATCACCCTGCTGCTGGGTATTACCATTTCCTTCTCCATGCGGGCCGATCAGTTTGTCCAGTGGCAGACCCTGATGATCATGGGCCTGGGTCTGGTGGCCTTCATTCTGGACTCCATGGTGGGCGTCATCTTCGTCAAGATTCTGAACATCTTCACCCCCAAGAACAAAATCAACCCCATGGTGGGTGCGGCGGGGATTTCCGCCTTCCCCATGTCCTCCCGTGTCATTGAGAAGCTGGGCCAGGAGGCCGATCCTCAGAACCACCTGCTGATGCACGCGGTGGCCGCCAACGTGTCCGGCCAGATCGCTTCCGTGGTTGCCGGCGGCGTGGTGCTGCAGTACTTTGCCAACCTGGGCTGATAGGAGGAATTGAGAATGAATTTCAACTGGGCAAATGTAGAACAGGCCCTGGAAATGCTGGCGCAGGGCATGATCGGCATCTTTGTGGTGCTGGGTATTATCGCTCTGTTTGTGTGGGGCCTTGGCAAACTGGAGAACAAGAAGAAAAAGTAACAAGTGATAGAAAAGGCGGGGACAGCGTGCTGTCCCCGCTTTTTTGCCGCAGCAGACGCAGTTACAGCCAGTCGGCGACGACATCGGACAGGCCGGAGGGCCCGACCCGGTTGTCCACCAGCAGGGTCATCAGCTGGTCGATGCGGCTGGCGCTGGTGGTGATGCCGGGCAGGCAGGCGCTGCTGCAACCCGGTTCCTCCACAATTCGGACGCCGTAGTTTTCGAAGAAAAACCGTGGACTCTCCTCCTGGTCCACCGTGAGATAATAAGTAAAGGTCCGGTTTGTCCCCTCCGAATCCCGGCACTGCCGAGTGGCAATTTTAATCTCCATGATATGGTAGTTCCCCTCCGTAAAACCAGTTTATGACCACATTATATAGTGCCTCGTCCGGTGAGAAAAGCAAAACATATCGCAGAAACCCCCAACCTTCGGGCCTCTTCGCCCTTCTCCGGGGCGCGGAGGAGAGAAGCGGATCGGTTTCTGGGGAGAGAAGGCAGAAAAAAGCTCTGTGAAGGAAAAAACTTCACAGAGCTTTTCGGCGTTACAGCTTGAAATCCTCATCCGGGAGCCCGGCGCCCGCTGGTTTGGCCGGCCTGGGCGGGACCCGCTTCAGGGGGTCGTATCGAAAGGACCGGCAGTGAGAACCGGCGGCCATGACTCCCTTTTTCGGACAGGCGACCTCGTCCTGGCTCAGCTGGCGGCCGTGGGCGCAGTAGGCGCACCGGGGTTCAATTTTCTTTTGAAACAGGCCCATAGGACCCCTCCTCTTGTGTTCTTGTTCTCATTATACTACGGGGAGACAGCTTTTTCCACTGGTTTTTTCGCCCCTCGTGCGGCCAGAGCCAGAAAGAGGAGGAAGGTGACCCAGGCGGCGGCGGCAGACAGGGTGAGCGCCCGGGAGAAGTCCAGGCCGGCGATGGCCTCGGTCTGCTGTGCCAGGTAGGCGGCGGCAGGTTCTTCCAGAGGAAACAGGCGGCACAGCCCGGCAACCAGCAGGGAGGAGATTCCCCCATGGAGAAGCTTGCCCGTCACATAGGTCCCCATGGAGAGGCCGCTGTCCCCCAGAAAGGCCAGAACCTGACAGTGGACGCACATTCCGGCCCAGCCCAGCATGAAGGCTGCCATGGAGAGCCGCCCGGACAGCGTGCCCTCGGTGAGAGAGGTTACGCCGGAGGAGAGCTCCACCATGCCGGTAAGCAGGCGTTGGGCCCAGAGAGGGGTCAGTCCCAGGGGGGACAACAGGGCGGACAGCCCGCGGGCCAGCGCGGGCAGCACACCGGCGTCGGTGAGAATACGCAGAAATACCATGAAGAACAGGACAAAGGCACAGATATTCAAAATGGATTGCAGGGACCCTGTGACAGAGTGGGTGAAGGCCCTGGAAAAGCTGGCCGTCTGAAACTGGGGACTCCGGCTTCGCCGGGTCATGGGTCCCTGATCCGGCTTATAAAACCGGAAGAGAATGCCCACCAGCATGGAGGCCAGCAGGTGGGCCAGATACAGCAGCAGGCCGGCCGTCCCGCTGCCGAACACGCCTGCCCCCACCGCCCCCAGAATGAAGGCGGGGCCGCTGTTGTTGCAGAAGGCCAGCATCCGTTCCGCCTCGGTGCGGGAGCACTGACCGCTTTCATACAGCTGAATGGCGGTGCGGGCGCCCACCGGGTATCCGCCCACCGCCCCCAGCGCCAGGGCGGCGGCGCAGGAGCCGTTTACCCGGAACACGGGCGCCATGACGGGTTCCAGCAGGCGGCCCAGATACCGGGTCAGTCCCAGCTCCACCACCAGGGAGGAGAGAACGAAGAAGGGAAACAGAGAGGGGAGAATCACATTCCCGCACAGCTGCAGTCCGTCCCGCATGGCCTGTGTGGATTTCTCTGGCCACAGGACCAGAGCCAGAGCGGCGCACAGCAGCCCCAGCCCCAGCAGCGCGTCCCGGCAGTGCTGCCTGCCCAAAAGCCTGCCCATGATGGTCACCTCCCGGAGAACAGTTTACGGCGGATTTTGGGAGATCATGCCTGTCCCCTAAATTTTCCCGGGAAAAGTTGAAACCAAAGAGGATGCCGATGTGTTATGATAGGTGAAGCGCGTTTCAGAGAAAGGAGGAAGCGGCGATTGGAGGAGAAGGAGATTCTGGACCGGCTCCGGCGGGGAGACCCGGTGGGGCTGGAGGCTCTGATTGACCGGTACGCCCCTCTGGTCTGTGCTGTAGCCGCTCGGGTTCTGGCGGGGAGGAGGGAGGAGCAGGAGGAGATCATTTCCGATGTGTTTCTGGCGGCCTGGAAAGATCGGAAGAAGCTCCGGCCGGGGCAGGTGAAGGGCTGGCTGGCTACCGTGGCACGCAACAGGGCGATCAATCGCCTGCGGGACCGGTGGGAGGAACTGCCCCTGGAGGAGGATGCCCTGCTCTTGTCCCCCGACGCCCCTCATGTGGAAGCGGAGCAGGGAGAGCTGCGGGAGATACTAGCCCGGGCCCTGAGCAGCCTGGAGAAAGCCGACCGGGAGCTGTTTGTGCGGCACTACTACTACGGCCAGACAGTGGCCAGGGCGGCGGAGGAGATGGGGATGAACCTGTCCACCGCCAAGACCCGGCTGCGCCGGGGCCGGGAACATTTGAAGGACTATCTGCGGGAGGTGGGTTATGAGTTTGCGGAAGATTGACATATCCAGACTCATGGACGCCTATGAGGACCTGGAATTTTTGCCGGAGGAGGACGTACAAGTGGATATGGAGCGTGTCAGAAGAGAAATAATCAATTCTGTAAAGGGAAAACGCCGCACAGCTAGACGGACAGCGCTGGTGGCCGCCGCCCTGGCCGCCTGCCTGGCGCTGGCGGGCTGGACCTATGGGGAGCAGATCTATCGGCTTATATCCGGACAAACGGTGACGGTTGGAGGAGACAGTGGGATGGGTTCCGTCACGGTGGAGATGTCAGACGGACTGAATGAGAATGGAGACCCCGCCATTATCGCCCTGGAGGAGGGGCGGCTGTGGTTTGTGGCCGGGGAAGAGCGGGTGGATGTCACCGATCTGGTGGATGAGGAGACCCCCTACATCTGGACCCAGCGGCAGGAGGACGGAAGCCTCCACTATATCATCGTGGGGGGCACCCCGGAGGACTACGGCTGGTTTGAGGGAATGAAATTTCCCGACGGCAGCGGGGGCGGCAGCGGCACCCCCCATAGCCGGACCGATCTGTCCCAGGCGGAGCAGCTGAAGGAGCCGGACTGGTACACAGCGGGCCGGGAACAGGTGGAGGAGCTCTGGGAAAATTGACAGAGCAGCAGGAGCGGCGGGCTGGGCGGCCCGCCGCCTTGTTTTTTTCCGCAAACCCTGATACAATAAGGAAAACGGCTCCGCGCCCACGGCGCGGAGCTGGCGCTGAGTCTCAGGACGGACAGGGAGGGAATGGTCAAATGGAACAGCTCTGGCTGGTGGATACTCCGGATGGCCCTGTCTCCGTGCGCCTGCAGCGCAAGCGGGTTAAAAATCTGAACCTGCGGGTGGGGACGGACGGAGTTGTGTCCCTTTCCATCCCCATGCGGTTTCCACTGTCCCGGGCGGAGGATTTTCTCCGGGAGAAAAGCGACTGGATCGCCCGGACCCTGGCCCGGCAGAGGGCTCGTCAGGTTGATCCCATGCCGCCGGTGAGCTGGGAAATGTGTGTCCGGCGTCTGGAGGAGGCCCTGGACCGGGTCTATCCTCTGGCGGCCTCCCTGGGGGTGCCGCGCCCCCCTTTAAAGGTTCGAGCCCTGAAGAGCCAGTGGGGCAACTGCCACTGGGCAAGGGGATATATTACGCTGAACGCCGCCCTGGCCCGCTGTCCGGAGGGACTTCGGGACTATGTGGCCCTTCACGAGCTGATCCATTTTCTCCACCACGACCACGGCCCCGGCTTTTATGCCAGAATGGACGAGCTCATGCCAGATTGGCGCCGGCGGCGCCGGATGCTGCGGAGCTATGCCGCCGCGCTGGAGGAGCCAGTCCAAAAAGAGAAGCGGCCGCGGGCAGTCAGCCCGACAGTTTGACAACATCAAAAGGATGTGTTCCCATGACGTATCGCCCATTGGCGGATGAAATTCGCCCCCAGACGCTGGATGAAGTGGTGGGGCAGACCCACATTCTGGGGAAAGACGGCCTGCTGCGGCGGATTGTGGAGAGCGGCAGCATTCCCAATCTGATTTTTTACGGCCCCTCCGGTACAGGCAAGACAACCGTGGCCAACATCATTGCCCGGCGGACCAATCGTCCCCTCCACCGGCTGAACGCCACCACAGCCTCCATCTCCGACATCAAGGACATCACGTCGGAGATCGGGACCCTGATGGCCCCGGAGGGGGTGCTGCTGTATCTGGATGAGATCCAGTATTTCAACAAGAAGCAGCAGCAGTCCCTGCTGGAATTTATGGAGGACGG
>CALWVX010000120.1 GCA_944385065.1 uncultured Oscillospiraceae bacterium
TTTCTTTCAGAGGGTCGGGAGACGGCGGCTTGGTCTTAAATTGTTCACAATTTATTTACGGAACAAATATAGATGAGGCCGTCTGTCACTGCTATAATCCCGGTTATAGACGAAACCGTCTAAAAGTGAGGCGGGGCTGGAAGAGCCGAAGGCCCCGGTCCCCGAAGGCAGACCCCGGCGGTATCAGAGGGAAGGAGGAGCTGCAGCATGACACAAAAGGAGCGGCAGGAGCACAGCAAAGAGATGATCTACCAGGCGGCCCTGGAGGAGTTTGGAACCTACGGCTATGACAAGGTGAACATGGAGCGGATCTGCGGCAGCCACGGCATCTCCAAGGGCATGATGTATCACTATTATTCCGGCAAGGACGACCTGTTCCTGCTGTGCGTCAGGCGGACCTTTGAGGAGCTCAAGGCCCATGTGGAGCGGGATATGGCGGCGCTGGAGGGGCAGGACACCCCGGAGGTCATCAAGGATTTCTTCATGATCCGGGAGTATTATTTCCAGCTGCACCCCAAGCAGAAGATGATCTTTGAGTGCGCCGTGCTCCGGCCGCCCAAGCATCTGACCGAGCAGATTCAGGCGCTTCGGGGTCCGATCCGCCGACTGAACCAGGATTTCATGGAACAGCTTGTGAAGAGAATTCCACTTCGGGCGGGGCTGACGCCGGAGGCGGTCATCCGCTATATGGAGAGCCTGGAGTCCTATTTCCAGAACATTCTGGTCCATTACCGGGGGGAAGAGCCGGCCCGGGATTTTCACACCATGCTGGAATCCGCGGGCGAGATTCTGGATATGGTCCTGTTTGGGATTCTTCCGCAGCCGGACTCGGCTTCATCGGGGCGGCGGCCGTCCTGAAACGGGAAGCAAAGTCAGATCGAAAAGGAGATTGCAACGATGAATCAAACCGTATCACGAGTCCTGTGGATCATTGCCGGTGTGCTGCTGTTGATTGCCGGCGTGATCTGTCTGCTCAATCCGGGCGCGGCGCTGGTCACCATGTCGCTGTACCTCGGCATTTCCATGCTGATTTCCGGCATCATCGACATCATCATTTTTGCCAGGGGAAACCGCTGTATGGCGGGCTCCGGCTGGTTTCTGGCGGACGGCATCCTGACGGTGCTGCTCTCCCTGTTCCTGCTGTTTCATCAGGCGTTCACCATGCTCTCCCTGCCCTATATTTTCGGAATGTGGCTGCTGTTTTCCGGGATCAGCAAGTTTGTCAACTCCTTTGAGCTGAAGCGGCTGGGAGTGCCGGGCTGGGGCTGGTTCACCGCCCTGGGAATTCTGCTGGCGCTGGCTGGCTTTCTGGCGTTCTGGGATCCCATCACGGAACTGTTTGCCATTGGCGTTCTGGTGGGGCTCCTGCTGATTTTCCAGGGGGTGGCTTCGATCCTGCGCGCCTGCTTTTCCCACCGGCTTTGGAAATAGGCGCCTGACAGACCCGGCAGGACAGCCACATTGACACAAGGAGGATTCATATGCTGAAATTACTTCACAACATGCGGCGGAAGGAGCGGATCATGGCCGCCGTGTGCGCGGTGCTCATTCTCGGGCAGATTTACTTTGACCTGTCCCTGCCCGACTATATGAGCAGCCTGACCGTTTTGATCAAGACGCCGGGAAGCACCATGTCGGATATTCTGAACACCGGCCTGGAGATGCTGGGCTGCACGCTGGCCAGCGCGGTGCTGTGCGTCATCTGCGGCTATCTCACCGCAAGGGTGGCCGCCGGATTCAGCTTCTCCATCCGGGAGCGCGTGTTCCAAAAGATTGCGGACTTCGGCCAGCAGGAGATGATGGCCTTCTCGGTCCCCAGTCTCATCAACCGCACCACCAACGACATCACCCAGGTGCAGATGCTGGTGGCCATGGGCCTTCAGATTCTCATCAAGTCCCCGGTGATGGCGGTGTGGGCCATCATCAAGATCGTCAACAAGAGCTGGACCCTCTCGGCCATCACCGCCGGGTTTGTGGCGGCCCTGCTGGTGATGATGGTGGTCATCATCGGGGTTGTCGTGCCCCGGTTCCGCCGGGTGCAGAAGCTCACCGACCACATCAACCTGGTGGCCCGGGAGAATCTGAACGGCATCAACGTGGTTCACGCCTATAACGCCGAGGACTATCAGAACGCCAAGTTCCAGAAGGGCAACGAGACGCTGATGCGCACCCAGCTGTTCAACCAGCGGGCCTTCGCCTTCCTGATGCCCGGCGTCACCCTGGCCATGAACGCCCTGTCCCTGGTGATCTACTGGGTGGGCGCTTATCTTGTGAACGCCGTGCCCGCCGCCGACGCGGCCGCCCGCCTGGCCTCCTTCAGCAGCATTGTGGTCTTCGGGACCTACGCCACCTATGTCATCATGTCCATTATGATGATGGTCATGATCATCATGCTGATCCCGGCCGCCCAGGTGTCCGCCCAGCGGATCAATGAGGTGCTGGACACCCGGAACAGCCTGACCGAGGGCTCCCGCGCCGACTCTCCGGAGACCGGAACGGTGGAATTCCGGGACGTCTCCTTCCACTACCCCTCTTCGGATAAAAATGTCCTGGAGCACATCAGCTTTACGGCCAGACGGGGAGAGACGGTGGCCTTTATCGGCGCCACCGGCAGCGGCAAGACCACGCTGGTCAGTCTGGCGGCCCGGTTCTACGACGCCACCGAGGGCCAGGTGCTGGTGGACGGGGTGGACGTGAAAGACTATACCTTCGACGCGCTGTACGACCGCGTGGGCTACATGACCCAGAAGGCCGTCCTGTTCTCCGGAGACATCCGCAGCAACATTCTCTTTGGAGACAGCCGGGGCGGCGGCACCGACGAGGACGTCCGGCAGGCGCTGGACCTGGCCCAGGCCAGCGAATTTGTGGAAAAGCTGCCCCAGGGAATCCGCGCCCCCATCGCCGAGGGAGGCACCAACGTGTCCGGCGGACAGAAGCAGCGGCTCTCCATCGCCCGGGCCCTGGCCCGGAGACCGGAGATTCTGGTGTTTGACGACTCCTTCTCCGCCCTGGACTACCGCACCGACGCCAGGCTGCGGGCGGGCCTGGACCGGGAGCTGAAGGACACCACCCGGCTGATCGTGGCCCAGCGCATCGGCACCATTCGGGACGCGGACAAGATCATCGTTCTGGATGAGGGGAAGATGGTGGGGATGGGCACCCACGAGGAACTGATGAAGACCTGCCCGGTCTATCAGGAGATCGCCCGGTCCCAGCTCTCCCAGGAAGAGCTGGGCGCGTAAGGAGGGATTCCAGATGCCAACTATGATGCCAGGAAGAATGAGCGCCCCCGGGAAAAGCAAGCGGGGGATTGGCGGCGTGCTGAAAGAACTGTTCACCTACTCCAACAAGTTGATAGTGCCGTCCATCGTCGCCCTTCTCTTTGCCGTGGCGGGCGCGGTGCTGACCATTGTCGGGCCGAATCTGCTCAGCCAGATCACAGATCTCATATCAGACGCCCTGGGGGGAGAGATTGATCTGGCGGCCATCGGCCGCATCGGCGTGATGCTGCTGGTGATCTACGGCCTGAGCGCCGTGTTCACCTATGTGGAGCACTTCATCATGGCCACGGTGACCCTGGACCTGTCCCGGGATATGCGGCAGGACCTGTCCCGGAAGATCAACCGGGTGCCCATGAGCTATTTCAGCACGGTGTCCTACGGCGACATCCTCAGCCGCGTCACAGCACCCTGCAGCAGGCGCTGGCCAACAGCCTGCCCTCCATGATCAGCGCGGGGACCCAGTTTATCGGCTGCCTGATCATGATGTTTGTCACCGAGTGGCGCATGGCCCTGGCCGCCGTCGCCGTCACGCTGGCGGGCTTCCTCATCATGGCCCTGGTCAAGCTCCGCTCCCAGAAATACTTCCGGGCCCGGCAGGAGAACCTGAGTACCCTCAACGGCTATATCGAGGAGATGTACTCCGGCCACGACGTGGTGCGGCTCTCCCGGGCCAACGATCAGGTCAAGCAGACCTTCGGCGGCATGAACGCGGTGCTCTACGACGCCGAGTGGCGCAGCCAGTTCCTCTCCGGCATCATGCAGCCCCTGATGACCATTATCGGCAACCTGGGCTATGTGGTGGTGTGCGTGCTGGGGTCCGCTCTGGCCATGAGCGGCGAGATCACCTTTGGCGTCATTGTGGCCTTCATCCTCTATGTGCGGCTGTTCACCTCGCCTCTGAGCACCCTGGCCCAGGGCATGACCCAGATGCAGACGGCCGCGGCGGCGGGCGACCACATCTTCGACTTCCTCCACGAGGAGGAGATGTCCGACGAGCGCGGCAAGAGCGCGGTTCTCACCGATGTGAAGGGCGAGGTGGAGTTTGAGCACGTCCGCTTCAGCTACCCCAACAACCCGGATAAAATCATCATCAAGGACTTCTCCGCCCACATCCGGCCGGGCCAGAAGGTGGCCATCGTGGGCCCCACCGGGGCGGGCAAGACCACCATGGTCAACCTGCTCATGCGGTTTTTTGAGATCAACAGCGGAAGCATCAAGATCGACGGCGTGCCCACCTCGGAGATGTCCCGGGAGAGCGTCCACGATCTGTTCAGCATGGTGCTGCAGGACACCTGGCTGTTTGAGGGCACGGTGCGGGAGAATCTGGTCTATAACAAGACGGGCGTCACCGACCGGCAGCTGGAGGAGGCCTGCCGGGCCTGCGGAATCTATCACTTCATCGAGACGCTGCCCCGCGGGTTTGACACGGTGCTGAACGACAGCATCGCCATCTCGGCCGGACAGAAACAGCTGCTCACCATCGCCCGGGCCATGATTCAGGGCAACCCCATGCTGATTCTGGACGAGGCCACCTCCTCGGTGGACACCCGCACCGAGCTGATCACCCAGAAGGCCATGGACCGGCTGATGGAGCACCGCACCAGCTTTGTCATTGCCCACCGCCTGTCCACCATCAAGAACGCCGACCTGATTCTGGTGCTGAAGGACGGCGACATCATCGAGCAGGGCACCCACGAGCAGCTGCTGGCCCGGGGCGGCTTCTACGCCGACCTCTACAACAGCCAGTTCGAGAAGGCGTCCTGAGCCGGGGCGGGTCCTCTCCCCCGTGTCAATCAGGACCCCCGCGGCAGAACGCACAGGACCTCGTCCGCAGATGAGATGCGGACGAGGTCCTGTTTTGTCCGGAGGGGCGCGGCCCCTTATTCCGGGATAGTGAAGGTGAACTGGCTGCTGCCCGTATAGCTGTCGTCCCCGGTTACGGCGATGGTCAGCTGATAGGTGCCCGGATCGGTGGGCAGGATGGCCGCGATGGCCTCGTCCCCGTCAGAGAGGAGGC
>CALWVX010000121.1 GCA_944385065.1 uncultured Oscillospiraceae bacterium
GACCACCGCAACGAGAAGATCGGCAAGAAGATCCGGGAGGCCACCATGGAGAAGGTCCCCTACATGCTGGTGGTGGGCGACCGGGACATGGAGAACGGCACCGTCTCCGTCCGGCACCGCTCCGGCGAGGATCTGGGCGCCATGAGTCTGGAGGCCTTCGCCGCCCTGCTGCGGGACGAAGTGGACACCATGGCCATCAAGTAAAGAGTTTCGCTTGCTGTTTGTCGAAAAAGTGGCGGGGCCACTTTTTCGAGTTAGGCTGCACGAAATTTTTACCTCGATTTCTTGCGAAATTGTCGGCAAAAATTTCGCGAGAAGTGTCATTTCCGAGGCACATGTCCCCGGAAATGACAGGATTTCATCTTATTCCGCCGCCTGCTGGCGGCGGAACTCCTTGCAGGAGGGCTTTTCTCTCAAACTTCGGCCCGGACCGTATGGTCCGGGCCGAAGTTTTTCTGTCTCAGTCCCGCCGCAGGAAATACCGCACCAAAATGATCCCCAGCACCCCGACAATGCCCAGATACCAGTACAGCAGGAACTGCTCGGCGCTTCCAATCCCGCTCCCTCCACTGGAATCCAGGCTTCCGTCACTATACTGCGCCGTGACGTCGTTTCCCTCCCGGTCCAGCAGGCGGACTTCGCTCACATCCAGAAACTGTACCTGATCTTCCCCCATTCCCGGCTCCCACCCCAGGGAACGGATCAGCTCCTCTTCTTCCATCAGCCACAGAAATTCCGGCTGCGTGATCTCGTAGGTCCGAACAGCGGTGCGCCGCTGGAGCCCGTCATAGCTGCCGCCCCACCAGGTCACCTGAACGGCGTAAATATCCCGGCAGCCGTCTCCGGCCAGATAGCGCAGACGCCAGTCCGTCCCCCGGGGGGAGAGAGACCCGCTGTATACTCCGGCCCGGAGCGCTGAGCGCTCCGTCCGGGCTTCGCAGGGCCGGTACTTTCCGTTGATCCCCCGGATCAGGTGGAGGACGCCGTGGGAATTTTCCCCGTCCTCCATCCGGTAAAAGATCAGCAGATGGCCCTCCCGCTCCTGCCAGGCCCCCGCCCGGATCACCACGTCCTCCGATTCAAAGGGCGAGAGATAGTCCTCCACCGCCGCCTGTCTTCCGGCCTGGGTATTGGGGTAGTGAAACTCCCGGTCATACAGCCACCACATGCACCACAGGGTCAGGATCACCGTCAGGGCGGCGGCCAGCAGCCGGGTGCGCCGCACCCGCTTCAAAAAGCCCAGGGCCCGCCGGGGGGCCGTTCTGACCGGGAGCCGGGCCTCCATGGCCTCCTCCACCGCCCGGCAGGCGGCGCAGCCGGCCAGATGGTCCCGCACCTGCCGGGCGGTCTCCTCCTCGGTCAAGTCCTCCAGATAGGCGGGCAGCAGATCCCGCACCACACAGCAGTCCAGCTTATTTCCTTCCATCTTGGTCACCTCCCAGCAGTTCGGCCAGCCGCTCCTTGCCCCGGTAAAACCGCACCCGGGCCCACACCTCGCTGCGCCCCACGATCTCCCCGATCTCCCGGAAGGAGAACTCCCCCGCCAGACGCAGGTAGATCACCTCCCGGGTCTCCGGGTCCAGCTTCTGCATCCCCCGGTAGAGGGCCATCCGCTCCTCCCGCCGCTCCACCTCGCCGGCGGGGTCGTCGGGGGCGGGCAGGCGCTCCAGCAGCCCCTCCTCCAGCGGCGCGTCCCGGCCCCGCCGCTGCAGCTCCTTGAACCACAGCCGCTTGGCGATGGCGCACAGCCACACCTGGGGGGTACACTCCCCCCGGAAGGAGTCCAGGCTTTTCAGGGCCTGACAGAAGGTCTCCTGGGTCAGCTCCTCCGCCGTGTCCCCCTCCCCGCACAGGGAGAAGAGATAGCGGTATACCCGCCGGGCGTGCTGCTCGTACAGGTCCTCTCCCCGGTGCGCCATGCCTCTCCCCCCTTTCCGTCCGCTTCTGTCCATTTGTTCCGTTCAGGGACCGTTCGTTACAGAGCGGCGCAGATTTTTTCCCCGGAATCGAAAGAGGCCCCCTGTCCGGCTCTCGCCGGACGGGGGGCCTTCGCCGTCTCAGTCCCGCTCCCGCTCAAAGTCCAGAATGGTCCCGTCGGAGGCGCTGATCTTGTACTCATATTCGTATCCGGCCGCCTTGAAGCTCACCTCGTACTCCAGCCGTCCGTCGTCCCAGTCCCGCTCCACCTTCATCTCATAGGTGTCGGCGGCATTCACCCCCGCATGGGTCAGAGCGGTCTGCTGGGCGGCGTCTGCGCCGATGTCGGCCCCGGCGCTTCCCGCGCCGGCCGTCCCCGTACCTCCGCCTCCGGAGGTGCCGGAGGAGCCGTACCCCTCCTGCTCCCGCTCCAGAACAACGGCCCGGGTCAGGGCGATCTTGTACTCATAGCGGGTATTGCCCGCCATAAACTCCACCTCATAGCACTCAGGCCAGCCGTCGTCATAGTCCAGCCAGGCGTTGCAGTAGACGGCCTCGGACTCCGCAACTCCCGCGTCGGCCAGGGCGGCCGCCTTGGCGGCCTCCTCTCCGATGAAGGAAGCGGTGTCCACGCTCTGGCCTCCGCTCTGGGACGGGACGCCGCTCCCCTCGGTCTCATATTTGAGCACCTGTCCGGTGAGGGCGTCGATCTCATACTCGTATTCCCGGCCGTTGGCGCGGAACTCCACCTCATAGACCATCCTGCCGTCGTCCCAGTCGTACTCGGCCTCCAGGAAAGTCGTGTCGGCGGCGGACACCCCCGCGTGGGTCAGCGCCGCCTGCTGGGCGGCCTCCACCCCGATATAGGCGCTGTCGCTGGCCTGTCCGGTGGTTTGAATGGGAACCGTGAACTCCGCTCCGCCGACGGTCCCAATCTGATCCGGGTCGGCGGGGTCCGGGGCCAGGGCGCCGCCGGTGGAATTGGAGGAGTAGATCAGGTTGAGCTCGTTGATGGAGAGACCCACCAGGCTCTCAAAGGTCTTGGTCCCCCCGCTGCTGTCCACAATAGTCTGGATCAGGGCGGCCTTCCCCGCGGAGATGCCGTACTCCTGGGCCAGCTGCTGGAGCTGGGCGCTGTTTTGAATGGTCTGGGACAGGATCGCCCCGTTCACCTGATAGCTGGCCAGAATGGCGTCCGCCTGGGCGGTGAGCTCCTGCTGCAGCCGGGCCCCCCGCTGGGCGTCGTCGTCCTCCACCGTGATGAGAATGGAGTTGGCCAGCTCATCCACATAGCCATTTGTCAGCATGGCGCCCACGATGGCATTCATGGCCACGTCCACCTTGGCTCCCGTCAGGTCCATGCCGTTCAGGATCACCTCCGCGTCGGCGTTGGCCGGGACGGCGGAGAGCACCGTCTCGTTCCGGTTCACCGTCAGCTCCACGCTGGGGTTCACATCCAGGCAGACAACGGAGGCCACCGCGTGGTCCAGCTGGTACACATATCCGGCCCCGCCTCCGGCGATGGCCAGCACCAGACAGGCTGCCACAGCCAGCGGAGCCCAGCGCCGCCTCTTTCTGCCGGGGGCGCTCCCCTGGGCCGTCAGCGGGACAACCGCCCCCGTCTGATCTCCGCAGCGGGCCAGGACGGCCTCCACATCATTGGGCGCGGCCCGCTCCACGGCGGAGGCCAGGCGCGATTCCAGTTCCCGGTCTGTCATGATGTTTCGCCTCCTTCCAGCTGTGTTCTCATTTTCTTCAGCCCCCGGTGGTACTTGGACAGCACCGTGGCCAGGGGCATTTCCATCAGTTCGGCGATCTCCCGGTGCTTCAGCCCGGTGACCGCGTGGAGCAGCACAATCTGCCGCTCCTCCTCCCCCAGCGCGGCCAAGGCGGTCTGAAGCACCTGCCGGTCCTCGGCGGATACCGCCGGGGCGTCAGCGGGAATGGCGTTCCACTCCTCTTCCTCCAGCCCCACCTGCCGTCCGATCCGGCGCAAGCGCATCCGGGCCAGATTCCGGGCGATGGTGAGCATCCAGGCCATGGGAGAGCCCTGTGCCCGATAGCCCGGGGCGTTTTCCCACACCTTCACAAAGGTGTCCTGCGCCACATCCTCCGCCTCGTGGGCGTCCTTCAGCAGGGAAAGGGCCATGGCGTACACCGCCGCCCGGGCCTTGTCATACAGAAGGGCCAGGGCCTCCCGGTCTCCGCCCCCCACCTGCACCAGCAGCCGGTCCAGTTCCCGGTTCCGCCGCCCCGGGTCCTCTTCCATTGTTGGTATCCCCAATAGGGTCATCATCGTCCATTTCTCCTGTCATCTTTGGAATGCGCGAAGGGTCCGTTTTATTGCGCATGCCTCAAAATTTTTATGTCCGGGATATTCCCATTATAGGCCCGAGCCCGCCGGAACACAAGAAAAAAGTTCCCTTCGCCCACACACGGCGAAGGGAACTCTCCTGTCTGATCAGCCCTCAGGGTCAATGCCCGCCCGGGCCAGCCGGTCCCGCAGCACAGGGCCGACGGACAGAACCGCCAGCATCTTGATCAGATCTCCGGGCAGGAAAGGGATCACACATGCGGCCAGCGCGGGGGCAAGGGGGCTGCCCGACTGGACACAGTACCAGGCGGTGCCGAAGGCATACAGCACGGCGGTGGCTCCGACCATCCCCACCAGCTGGAGCGGCCTGTTTTTCAGCCGGGCCGCCAGCCCGGACAGAGCCGCCAGGGGCAGATAGCCCACAATGTAACCTCCGGTGGGACCGGCCACCACGCCCAGCCCCGCGGAAAAGCCGCTGAACACCGGCATCCCCACCGCACCCAGCAAAATATAGGCCAGGGTGGCCGCTGCGGCCCGCTTCCAGCCCAGCAGATAGCCGGCCAGATAAATCACCAGGGTGCAGAAGCTCAAGGGAATGGGGCCTATGCTGATGGAAAAGGGGGCCACCACCGCCATCAGGGCAGCCATCACCGCGGTCATAGCCAGGGGGTACAATGTCGCTCTTTGTTTTGTCTCCATGGGTTGTTCCTCCGTCTCTTCAAATCGTAAACCTTTCTTGATTCAAAGTATACAATCCATTCCTCTGATTGTCAACTATTAATTTTTAGGGTTTACAATCGTGGGCGACACATGGCGCGGAGATGGGGCGGCTTTGCCGCCCCCGAGCATTTGAATCATCGAAGGGCGGAGCTGGCCAACAGCCCGCGAAACCCAAAAAGAAAGACACGCTTTCAGCGTGTCTTTCTTTTTGAAAGGGACGGTTAAAATCGATATTTTGAAATCTCGAAACGGTATGGGAGAACCGTTCAACCGGCCTTCTGGCCGGCGGCGCTTTTGCGCCGTACGAGCGTTTTGCCGCAGGCAAAACCTCGGCGCAGGCGGAA